>JBBSTP010000154.1:0-5527 GCA_038235795.1 Lysobacterales bacterium
ATCGAAGCCGGACTGAAATGCCTGCAGGGAAAGGGCATCGTCAATTCGATCTCGATGAAGGAAGGCGAAGCCGAATTCCTGCGCCAGGCGCGGCTGGTGCGTCGCTACGGCGCCGCCGTGGTGGTGATGGCGTTCGACGAGGACGGACAGGCCGACACCATCACGCGCAAGGTCGACATCTGCACCCGCGCTTACGAGTTGCTGACGAAAGAGATCGGGTTTCCGCCTGAAGACATCATCTTCGACCCCAACGTATTCGCGATCGCCACCGGCATCGAGGAGCACAACAATTACGCGGTGGATTTCATCGAGGCCGCGCGCGAACTTCGAAAGCGCTTCCCATACAGCCACATCTCCGGTGGCGTGTCGAACGTGTCGTTCTCGTTCCGCGGCAATGAGCTCGTACGCCAGGCGATCCACGTGGTGTTCCTTTACCACGCGATCCACGCGGGCATGGACATGGGTATTGTCAACGCCGGTGCCCTGCCCCTGTACGACGACCTGGACGCCGAGTTGCGCGAACGGGTCGAGGACATCGTGCTCAATCGCCGCAGCGACGGCACTGAACGCATGCTGGAAATCGCCGACCGCTTCAAGGGCAAGAAAGGCGAGAAGAAAGTCGAGAACCTGGCCTGGCGCGACGAGCCGGTCGCCAAGCGCCTGAGTCATTCGCTGGTGCACGGCATCGACCAGTATGTGGTCGAGGACACCGAGGAAGCACGCCTGCTATCGACCCGTCCGCTGGACGTGATCGAAGGTCCGTTGATGGATGGCATGAACGTGGTCGGCGACTTGTTCGGCGCCGGCAAGATGTTCCTGCCGCAGGTAGTCAAGTCCGCGCGTGTCATGAAAAAAGCAGTTTCCCATCTGCTGCCTTACATCGAGGCCGAGAAACTGCGTACCGGCGATGTCGGCAAGAACAACGGCAAGATCGTGATGGCCACGGTCAAGGGCGACGTGCACGACATCGGCAAGAATATCGTCGGGGTGGTGCTGGCCTGCAACAACTTCGAGATCATCGACCTGGGCGTGATGGTGCCGGCGCAGAAAATCCTGGACACCGCGCGCGAGGTTGGCGCCGACATGATCGGAGTGTCCGGGCTGATCACACCGTCGCTGGAGGAAATGGGCCACGTCGCCCGCGAAATGCAGCGGCAGGGCTTCACGATTCCATTGATGATCGGCGGTGCAACTACGTCACGCGCACACACCGCACTGAAGATCGACCCCCATTACAAATCGCCCAGCATATGGGTCAAGGACGCCTCGCGCGCAGTCGGTGTCGCGCAGTCGCTGGTGTCACCGGAGCTGCGTCCTGCATTCGTCGAAGCCGCAGAAAAGGACTACGCGCAGATTCGCCTGCGCCATCGCAACCGCGGCGATGCCAAGCGGCTGGTCCCGCTGGAAAAGGCGCGCAGCCAGCGATTCGAAGGTGGCTGGGACGATTACACACCTCCGGTGCCGGCGCAGAGTGGTATCCAGGTGTTCGACGACTATCCGCTGCACGAGTTGGTGCCACTGATCGACTGGACGCCATTCTTCAACACCTGGGAACTGGCCGGGCGCTACCCGGCAATCCTGGACGACGAGGTGGTGGGTGTGCAGGCGCGTGAGTTGTTCGCCGATGCGCAAGCCATGCTCAAGCGCATCGTCGACGAGAAATGGTTGCAGGCCAAGGCAGTGATCGGGCTGTGGCCGGCGAATGCTGTCGGCGACGACGTTGTAGTGGATGTCGATGGTGTGCCCACCACCTTGCACTTCCTTCGCCAGCAGGTCGACAAGCCGGTCGAACGCCCGGACTTCTGCCTCGCCGATTTCATCGCACCCAAGTCGACCGGCAAGCAGGACTGGATTGGCGGGTTCGCAGTGACCTCCGGCATCGGTATCGAGCCGCATATCGAACGCTTCCAGGCCGACTTTGATGACTACAACGCGATCCTGCTCAAGGCACTCGCGGACCGCCTCGCTGAAACCCTGGCAGAGCGCATGCACCAACGCGTTCGCAAGGAATTTTGGGGCTTTGCCGCGGATGAAATGCTGGATGCGGAAGCGCTGATCGACGAGAAATACCGGGGTATCCGGCCCGCACCTGGGTATCCGGCCTGTCCCGAGCACAGCGAGAAATCGACCCTGTTCCAGATGCTGGATGCCACGGCAAATACCGACATCTCGCTGACTGACAGCTTCGCGATGTATCCGGCCTCAGCAGTCTCCGGCTATTACTTCAGCCATCCGGGCAGCCAGTATTTCGTGGTCGGGCGCGTGTCGAAAGAGCAAGCGGCGGACTACGCGCGCCGCAAGGGTGTCGATTTGCAACAGGCGGAACGCTGGCTGGCGTCGAACCTGGACTACGACCCGGAATAGGCTGCGGAGCCGCTACCAGGCGAGGTCGTCTGGGATCTGGTACTGCGGATCCGCGTACGGGTCGTCTTCGCGCGTGGCGTGCGGGTCAACCTTGAGCGCGACCGAAGGCGCGAATACCCGTTCGGCGTGTGCGAGGAGGTCGGCAGTGACCAACAGGTAGCGTCCGTCCAGCTGCAGCACACCGAGCTCACCGGCATTCAGCGCCTTCAGCTGGTCGGCCGTCACGTGGATGCGTTTGATCTTGCCGCCGTACTCGAAGTGGCGGACATGCTCGGCGTCGGCGGCATTCAAGCCCTTGCCGGCCACAAGTTCGGTCAGTTTCGCCTTGTCTTCGCGACGCACGCGTGCCTGCTCCTGCTTCAGGCGCTCGGCCTCGATGCGTTCGTCCTTTTCCCGCTGCGCACGGATCGCATAGGCCTTGGCGAGGTCGATATCTTCCCGACTGCGTGCAGGCTTGCCGGCACCGCGCTGCTGCGGCTTGCTGTGTCCGGCACGCTCTGCCTGGTGCGCTTGCGCTGGGCGAGGACCAGATAGACCCGAACGTCCGGGCTTGCCGGTGTCTGCCGGCTTGCGTTGAGCTGGAAGCGTCGATCTGCGAGCGGGATTGCGGTCGGGCTGTCTTTCCGGCTTGCGTTCGGGCTTGGGCGCGGGTTTGAAACCCAAGCCAAGTAATTGGTCGCGCAGGGAATCAATCATGACGGTCAGTAATGTGGCGGGGGTGGTTCATTGCTGGCATCGCCGGTTAGAGGACTGGTCGCAATTGCGCCGCGCAATTGCCGCAGCTCCTCCAGCATCCTGTGCAGTAGCAATGCATTGCGCGATTCACTGTCGCGTGCTGAGGCCAGCGCATCGCTGAGTTCCTGCAAGGCCTGTTCCTGGAACGAAAAGCGCGTTTCCAGGTCGACCAGGCGGTGTTCGATCGCATCCATCATCCGTTCAATTCCGGATCAAGGAACGCCCACGGCCGATGCCGTAGTACGCAATGCCGCTGGCCTCGACATCGGCCGGTTCGTACAGATTGCGGCCGTCGAATACCACCGCGTCGCCGAGCATGGTCTTCAGGCCGGCGAAATCCGGGCTGCGGAACTGCTTCCATTCGGTGACCACGACCAGGGCGTCCGCATCCTGCAGCGCCTCGCTGGCCGACTCGCACAGGCGCAGAAGGTCGCAGTCGCCATAGATACGCCGGGTTTCGGCCATCGCTTCCGGATCGTAGGCCTGCACGCGCGCGCCGGCCTCCCACAGCTGCTGCAACAGACGGCGACTGGAAGCTTCCCGCATGTCGTCGGTATTCGGCTTGAACGCCAGTCCCCACACCGCGAAGGTCTTGCCGCGCAGCGTGTCCACACCACCGTAGTGGCGCACGATGAGATCGAACAGATGGCTCTTCTGCGCATCGTTGACCGCTTCCACCGCGTCCAGCAGGCGCGGCTGCAGGCCGTGTTGCTGCGCCGTCCGGGCCAGCGCCTGCACGTCCTTGGGGAAACAGGAGCCACCATAGCCGGCGCCGGGATAGATGAAGTGCCAGCCGATACGCGGATCGGAACCAATCCCCTTGCGCACGTGTTCAATATCGGCGCCCACCTGCTCGGCGATGCTGGCGATCTCGTTCATGAAGCTGATCTTGGTCGCCAGCATCGCGTTGGCGGCGTACTTGGTCAGCTCCGCCGAACGCACATCCATGCTCACGATGCGGTCGTGGTTGCGGTTGAATGGCGCGTACAGGCGCCTGAGCTGATCGACGGAATCGACACTTTCGGCGCCGATCACGATCCGGTCCGGGCGCATGCAGTCTTCCACCGCCGCACCCTCTTTCAGGAATTCGGGATTGGACACGACGTCGAACGAAATATCGGCGCCACGTGCCTGCAGCGTGGCCGCGATCGTTGCCCGCACCTTGTCGGCCGTCCCCACCGGCACCGTCGATTTGTTGACCACCACGGACGGCCGCTGCAGATGCTCACCGATCGTGCGCGCGACGGCCAATACGTACTTCAGGTCGGCGCTGCCATCCTCGTCCGGCGGTGTACCCACGGCGATGAACACAACCTCCGCATGGGCGACACCAGCCTGCGCATCCGTAGTGAACCGCAGGCGGCCTGCTGCATGGTTAGCCTGCACCATCGGGGTCAGCCCCGGCTCATAGATCGGGATCACGCCGTTGTTCAGGCCGTCGACCTTGGCCGCGTCGATGTCCACGCACACCACGTCATGGCCGACTTCGGCCAGGCAGGTACCGGTGACCAAGCCAACATAACCGGTGCCGAAAATGCAGGCGCGCATGCAAGGGTTCTCTTAAGGCCAACAAAAAGGGGACGCTCCGCGAGGATACGTCCCCTTCTGAGTCGAGTGAAATTACTTGGTCGGCGGCTTGACGATGTCCAGCAGTTCCACTTCGAACACCAGTACCTGGTTCGGTCCGATCATCGGCGGCGCCTGCTCGCCATAGGCCAGGCTGGCGGGGATCCAGAACTTGTACTTGGCACCAGCCGGCATCAGTTGCAGGCCTTCGCTCCAGCCCGGGATCACGCCTTCCAGCGGCATCACCGCAGGCTCGCCACGGTCATAGGAACTGTCAAAGGTCTTGCCATCCAGCAAGCTGCCCTTGTACTGCACCTTGACGCCGTCCTTGATACCCGGCTTGGCGCCCTTGGCATCGGTCATGACCTGGTACTGCAGGCCGGAGGCGGTCGTGGTCACGCCCGGCTTCTTGGCGTTTTCGGCCAGAAACTTGTTGCCGCTGTCCAGGTTGTTCTTGGCATCGGCCATGGTCTTGGCGATTTGCTTGGCCTGCATCTTCTGGCCGAAGCCCTCGAAGACGGTCTTGGCCTGATCCTCGGTCAGCAGCAGCTTCTCCTCGGCGATCTGGCTGCGCATCGCCTTGACCACGGTATCGAGGTTGACCTCGTCCTTGATCTCGGCAAGCTGCTTGCCCATCGCCATGCCGATCGAGTAACTGATCTGCTCCTTCTCGGTCGGAAGCCCCGGATAGGTGGACTTTCCGTCGGTCGCGGTCGCAGCATCCTTGTCCGCTTCCGCGGACTTGGCAGTGTCATCGACGGACTTCTTGGCATCCTTGTCGCAGGCACCAAGCGCGAGCACGCTGGCAATGGCAAGGGCGGTGGCGCGGGCAACAGGCTTCATTGGTTCAGGGCTCCGGGGA
>JBBSTP010000155.1:0-5521 GCA_038235795.1 Lysobacterales bacterium
GATAGAGCGCTTCGATCAGATGCGCATCGACCCAGTTGGCGATGAACCACATCACGGCCCAGAACTTCACCGTAAAAATCCCGACTGCGCCGAGGAACATCACCTTCAGGTCGAAGCCGCTCAGAAACGTGATGAGCGGCAAGAACATGTAGAGCCCCATCAGTACCAGCGCCTGCAACATCGGCAAGCCGTTGAGCAGTGGCACCATCGCCAGCGACGCTTCAAGCGCTTTCTTCGCAAGGCCGAAGGTGCTTACGCCGCCCGCGATGATGCGACCCATCGAGGCGACGCTGTCATGGTCGTTCCCAAACATGCGGTCCGCGTCCACGAAAGCCGGGCTGGCCTTGGATACCGCCAAGCGAGCGCCGGCGTCTTTGCGCTCGTCGGCACTGGACCAGTTCAGCATGCTGCTGGCGGCCGTCATGAGTCTGGTCCAGGCGGATGAGTGACCGACCATCTTGTCGCGCAAGCCCGTGGTCGGCGTGGTCCACCATTCATTGCAAGTGGGCCGTCCCCAATCCGGATTCCGATAACTCGCCTCAGGCGTGCCAGCAGCCGCCGATGTCTGGATGTATTCCTTGTCCCTCGCAAAGTCGACCGCGTAACCGGGTACCGGGTTGTACGAACGCATCGTGTCGTAGAAGCCCGGCTCCTGGCGATAAAACTTGCTTCCTGGCCAATCGACGTCACCCGGGCTGGATGCGAGAGTGGTCGTACCCGCCGTCGTTAGGGCGCTTTGTGGCAGAGCGAGGTACTTGCTGCGCGCAGGAATTTGGCACTCGTTGTAGAAGCGCTGCACCTCGTGCAACAGCTTCGGATCCTCAATCGTCGCCACCCGGGCCAGTTCCTCAACCTGTCGCACGCCACTGGCATTGGATCGAATCCCATTGCGGATTGCGTTGTTTGTGCCGGAGGAGAGCGCCATCACCGTGTACCACCAGGCCGGTACATAGGACAGGTTGCCAGAAGGGCTCATCGAGCCGTCGCTCGCGTCTCTCATCGCCGTGTCGAAGCCCGACTGCGTGCCGCCGCGCAGGGATCCTGCGGCTGCGCTGGTGACACCACCAGCCGCGCCGGTACCGGACGGCGTATGGCTCAGGTTCAGGTCCAGCAGCGAGGTCGCTGGCGTGGTCGCGAAGCAGACCGACATCACGAACATCGCAATCACCAGCTTGACGGTGACGGCTTCGATGATCGGAAGAATTCCCTCTGAGGCGCCGTGCTCCTTGGCGTCGCGCCAGCCGTTGAACACGATCAATGCGAACGGTAGGGCGACCAGACCCGTGCCGGTGATGACGCCGCCGATGATGTTGGCAAACGCCCAGCCGTACATCGTGGTGAAGATCTCAAGGTAACTGTCGACCTGCATGGCGAACCCCTCAATGGGCGAGGAAGTGGTAGAGCGTCACGGGACCGATCGGCACCAGGAGCAGGTAGGCGGCAAGGAACGCCGCAACGGTCCAGCGCAGCCCCAGCACCTTTTCGTATTCATGCCTGGCGACGATGCCGCGGCGCTGACCGGCATCAACGATCCAGGGCCAGCACAGGACCACCAAGCCAACGAGCGCGATCTGCACTAGCACGCCGTAGAACCTGAAGGTTCGAACGCCTGATGCGAGGGCTTGAAGATCCGTGTGGGGCAGGTCGATCAAGACGGACATCAACCCCATGCCAAAGACCAGCAGCACGAAAGCCACGGCCACGAGAAGCAGCCACTGGCGCACCGAGCGGCGGCCCGCTGGCGGTCGTCGAAACAGTTGTCTGGTCGCCATCACGGTTCGCCTCTACGGCGCCGGCATGGACGACGGCGTGGTCCCGACCCGACCATCTTCGAGCGGCTGCTGCTCCGACTGCGCCGCGTCCGGAACCCGCATCGACTGGCTGTCCCTGGCCAGCTGGCTGCCCATGATCGCAAGCGCGGTGTCGGCGGTCATTTCCTTGCGAATGCGGAACTCGAACATCAAGTCGTTGATGTACTGGGTCATCCGGTCGATCTTCAGCTGCACCTCACGGGTCATCTCGCCAGCGGCGGTCGCTTCCGGCAGGCTCAGGCCCGTGATGAGTACGTTGCGCGCGACCAGTGCCTTGTCGACCACGCGCTGCATCGCCAACTCCTGGGCCAGCCGGCCAAGCGCCACCGCCTGCGTGTCGGCGGGCATCTTGTGCACGGCCTCCATCAACTGCGGACTGATCGCCATGCCGGGTGCGGAGACGGCCTGCAGCCGCCCGAACTCCGGAGTACTTGATTGCGCCAGTTCCTGCAACAGCGGCGTGAGCGTGTCCAGTTCGCGCTCGTAGGCGGGACCCAGGCCCGCAGCGGTGGTCGTGGTGGTTGGCTGCGGGCAATCGGTTCCCTGCGTACAGAGGTAGACACTCCGGTCCCCAAGCACGTTGGTAGAAAACGCCGCCAGATCCTCAGGCGACCGGAACGCCCGCACCAGCCGCGAGGCGCCGGCGCCCGACCCGCTGTAGTTCGCTGTCGGCGACGTGGCGACTGGGCGGTTCAGCGTCGCGTTGTAGCCGGCCACGGACAAGTCCCGAATCGGCTGAATGGGCTGGCCGTTGCGTCCGCCGGCCTTGGTGCCATAGACCCAGGAGACGCCGTTGTTCTGGCCTTCCTCGCGCCGCTCGACGGCCAGCTTGGCTTCGATCACGTCTCCGTTGCTGCTGACCCTGGCTTTCCAGGCATCGCCCTTGGCCATCCGGACCCAGTCCTCATAGGGGTCCTGCCCGTTCTTGATCGACCGCTCGGTCTCCTCGCATGTCTTCACCGATGCACTGACCAGCAGATCGGCTTTCTGGCTGAAGTTTTGGAACAGCTGGTACAAGCCGGGCTGGGCGCGCTGCAGGATGTAGAGCGGCAACGACGCGATGCCGGCCCGGATCGCGTTGGTGAACGTGGTGCCGAGACCACCCAAGCCGTTCATCACGTTGCTCCAGGACAAGCCGACATCGAACTTGCCGCACGAGTAGTTGACCCGACTGCCGAAGCCCAGCCGGAGCGGCATCTGGCTGCGATTGAGCGCGCCAAAACTTGGTGATCCACCGCCCATGCGGTAGTACAGCGTGGAGTTGGACACGGGTTGTGCATGCGCGGCCGGGGCCAGCGAAATCGAGAGGGCGAACGCGAGCGCAGCGATGGGAGCGGACGCAAGGACTTTCATGAGGTTCTCTCTGCAGGTAGCGGTCGGTTCAGGATCACGGCGGAATGGCGAATAAATAGATCGGCGTCTTGCGCTCACAGCACACATACCGGCGCCAGAGATTCCAGATGTAGCCGTAGTTGCTCGACGTCCGGTAGTCGCCCCATGAGGTAAACAAGTTCAGCGAGTCGTTCTCACCAAACTGGATGCAACCGGGCTCGGGCACCGGCCACACGGGTTGCCACAACGGCCTGCTGCCGCGCTCGAAATAGACATAGCGGCGTTCGCTGTCGGACTTGACCGAGAGCTGTTTGTAGATGTGCGGCTGGTACGGCTGGCTGATGATGTTCGCCACGCGGGAGGCCAACACAGCCGACGCTTTGACCGGATGCGACTGAACCAACTCGCCGACACGCGGGTAGTAACTTCCCCAGGTATTGAGTCCGGAAAACGTCACCTCGTCAAAGCCCGGAATCCAGGCCGCTGGATACAGCAGCTCGACCGGCAGCTTGGCGCGCCAGAAAACTGAGTCCGGCGCGGAGTGATAGTGAATCGAGAACAGCCCGCCATTGCCGGGGCAGATGAAGGGGCTGATGCCCCCATTGCTACCACTGCTGCTGGTGCCACCAGATACGCCCGCTTCGCGAAAGACGCGCTTCATCTGATCGACCATCTGGTCAAAGGTCGGCGGCCCGCCGGCGTTGGACTCACCGCTGCCGCCGCCACCGTTCGCACCTCCGCTCCCACCGCTGGATCCACCGGCAGAAAAGGCACTGCTCATCGGACTGCCCAGCACCGACTGAAGCAGCCCACCGGCTTCGGAGAGCATGCCGCCGAACTGATTGGGCAGCACACGAATGGAGTTGATGAGCGACGTGGCGTTGTTGGCCGCTGAGCGGGCGCTTTCGAACAACTGATTGCCCGCCTGCACAGGCACCCCAGCCCAAAGCCGAAGGATCCGCGGCAGCTCTTGCGTCGGAAAATTCATCAGCTCCTGGAAGTCAAGAAACTCGAATGTTCCGCCGCCGGCCATCAGGGCGCCGATCGGATTTCCGATGGCGTCGGCTGACTTGAAGGTGGCGATTTCCTGCGCTTCGCGTGCGGTGTTGGCGGATGCGTCGAGGGGGAATCCCATCATCGACGAGCCGACTTTTTCGAACACGCCGGCGACCATCGGGCCGATATCGATCCACGGATGGTTGAGTGCGTCGTTGTAGGTGCTGACGACGACATCCGGTGCGTAATGCGAGACCCGGATCGATGTCTCGATGCTGCAGCCAACCGGCGTGCATTTGAGAAAGAAGCAGACCCCGGTGATCTGATACGCCAGGCAACTCGGCAGCGCCTGGACGGTCGCGGCCATGATGGTTCCGGTGTTGGCCCGAAAAACGGTTTCTGCAACCGCATCCGCGCTCGCCTGCGCTGTTGCCGCTGGCACGGCGCTGGCCATGCCGAAGGCAAGCACTGCAGACCGCCAGCAACCGACAGTGCGGGAGCGCACCGTAGTTTGTAGAGCGATGTGGAATCGCTTAAACAGCCTCACGGTCGTTCCCCACGCACAGCGCGGAAGCGTTCCAGCGCCGCGTCCACGTCCGTCAGGCCGTACACCACCGCTTGCCGGTTGATGACCATCGCTGGCAGCCGGTCGATCCTGTAGTAGTTGGCCAACCTGATTGCGTTCGCGGCCGCGATCGCAGCCGGGCGTACCTGGTTCTTGATACGTGCCTCGTTGGCCGCGATCCAGGCCCGCGCCGGGCCTTCGCCGCCCGCCGGAATCTGCTGATTGATGGCGGCCTTGACTTGCTCCAGCTGATCCATGCGGTGGATGACCAGCCTAAAGCGGTCCGAGCGCACCGGCGTGATCAGCATGGCCGAGTTGGCGAACACTTCGACCGTTGTCACGCCGTTGGCCAGGTCGCTCCCGGATTGCGCATGCGCGGGCAAGGCGGCGCTTGCCGCCAGTGCACCAACGAGGCCGGCGACGCGCCACCTGTGCTGACTGCTGCTGCTCATGATCGGAACTTCGCCAGTTCGCGCGCGACCATCTCGGCGGCTTCCAGCTCGCTGCAGCCGTGCTGATCCATCAGCCGCCGACGGTGCGCCTTCTCATGGCCTTCGGTCATCGCCAGCGCGATCGGCAGCGCCGGTGGGACGTTCCGAAACAGGAACTGGTCGGATGCGGTCAGCATCACGCCTTCGGTGTACTTGGGCGGCTCCTTCTTGGCCGACTCCATCATGTGGCGCTGCTCCGGGGTGAGCGACCGAAAGCGCGAGACCTGCTCGATCTCGTCCTTGTCCATGGTCAGCAGCATCCAGTACTCGCACATCGACAGCACGCGGTCCATCGAATCGGGGAAATCCTTCAGGTTCTGGGTCGC
>JBBSTP010000156.1:0-5445 GCA_038235795.1 Lysobacterales bacterium
AAGAGGCGGGCCGTTGTCTTTTGACCTGCAACAGGTCGTCGCCAGGGTTGTTATGAGCAAAACCCCGTCTCGTCTGAGGCGGGGTTTTGTCTTTGGGGGCGAAGCGCGCGGAATGCAACAGATCTTCACCAAGGTTTTTATGGCGTATGGCCCTCACCAACTGGCTGGTGGTTTGGCCTTGGGTGAGACAATTCACTTCAGCGGCCAGGGAACCATATGCCTTGATCCGTAACGACTAAATAATTTGAGTGAGGAGAAACGATCCTCCAGATCGCGACGACTATCCCGCGATCTTAAACGCCGCTGACAGCATCAGGCCCACCACGCAGAAGAATCCGCCGAACCAGACCAGGCTGCGCAAGGCATGCATGTCGGCGATATAAAAAATGCCATGCACGACGCGGAGCACGACGAACGTGACCGCCAGCCAGACGATGCGCTGGCCATCCACTTGAGCGAACTGTGCCATCAGAACACTGGCGGCGAACGGCGGGAACGCCTCATAAGCGTTGAGTTGGGCGGCATTTGCACGTTGGCTGGACGAGTTGTCCTGGCGGGCCAGCCATCCACGCGGGTCCCGATTGTCGTAGCACTCGCCACTGCCCTTGGCGACGGACACCCAGAAATACGGCAGGGCAGCTGCAATCAGGATGCACCAGTATGCGATCGACATCGGAGGCCCTCCCCGGGCGTTGACGATGGCGCGAGCCTAGCCGAATCCAGGCTTGGCTGTTTCCCAGCCCGGGCGCGGTGTGCAGCTGCTATTTGCCGGAGGCTGGTGCCGCAGTGGTCTTGGCCCTCATCGCGTCACGGGCTGCCCTGAACGGATTTCCCTCGTACCAATTCGGCCACGCCCCATTGTCGGCGAGCGTGGCGCCTACCGCCTGCACGGTCTGCAGATCCTGGACGATGCCGTCCAGTTTCCAGGTCGCGGCATCGAACTGGTCGGCGGCCTTGTGGTAACGGTGCTCTGTGTAGTCCTTGCCTGTGGCCTCACCAGCGCTCTTGCCGCCTTCGATCAGGTTGGTGCCACTGTCCAGGTAGAGGGCGGGCACGCCAGCCTTGGCGAAGTTGAAGTGGTCGGAACGGAAGTAGTAGCCGGCCGCCGTATTGTCTTCGACCATGGCCTTGCGCTGCTGCGTCTCGAGCACGGTTTTCAGCATGTCTTCAAGCTGTGAGCTGCCCAAACCCACCACGGTCACGTCGCGCGCCTTGCCGATCGGCGACAGCGCATCGATGTTGAAGACGGCGACGGTCTTGTCCAGCGGCACCACCGGGTGGGCGACGTAGTATTTGGAGCCCAGCAGGCCCGATTCTTCCAGCGTCACCGCCAGGAACAGGATCGAACGATTGGGCGGCGTGGGGGCCTTGCGGAAGGCCTCCGCGATTTCGAGGATCCCCGCAACGCCGGTCGCATTGTCCACCGCGCCGTTATAGATGTTGTCGCCAGCGCCGTCGGCGGTCGCTTCGTCCGCATGCGTACCCAAGTGGTCCCAATGCGCCATGTAGACAATAGCCTCATCCGGGGTTTCGCTACCCGGCAGCAGGCCGATCACATTGCGGGACGTCTTCTCGACGGCCGTGCTTTTGAGGTCGAACGACACCTTGGCGTTGATCGGCACCGGCTTGAAGCCGCGCTTGTTGGCAGCGGCGCGCAGCTTGGCCAGGTCCAGCCCGGCGTCCTTGAACAGGGCACTGGCGGCCCCACCGGTAATCCAGCCCTGGGCTGGCAAGCGCGGGGCCGGGTCATCTTTTGCCGGCAGGTCGTATTGCGGGCCCGACCAGGAATTCTTCACCACATCCCAGCCGTAGGACGCACCTTCGGTGTCGTGGATGATCAGTGCGGCGGCGGCGCCCTTGCGCGCGGCCTCGTCGAACTTGTAGGTCCAGCGCCCGTAGTAGGTCATCCGCTTGCCATCGAACAATTTCGCGTCGTGTGCGTGGAAGCCCGGGTCGTTGACCAGCATCACCACGGTCTTGCCCTTCACGTCGAGGCCGGCGTAGTCGTTCCAGTCCTGCTCCGGCGCGTCCACCCCGTACCCGACGAACACCAGCTCGCTGTCCTTGACGTTGACGTCGGCCCGACCGGTGCGGGTACCGATCACCATGTCGGTGCCGAATTTCAGCTCGAGCGGCTTGCCAGCCACGTCGAGCTTGAGCGACATCGCCTCATTGGCGGTGGTTTCCACCATCGGCACGGTCTGGAACCAGTCGCTGCCATTGCCGGGCTGCAGGCCGATGCGGGCGAACTGGGTCTTGATGTAATCGATCGACGCCTCTTCACCGGGCGTACCGGGGCCGCGTCCGCCGAAGGCATCCGACGACAGCGTCTTGACGTGCTGGGCGAAATCGCCAGCATTGATTGTCGCGGTGAACTCGTGGGCACTGATGGCTGCCGGGGCGGCCGCAGGTGCCACGGCGTCAGCATCAGTGGTGGAAGCATCGTTGTTGCGCGGGCTGCAGGCGCCCAACGCGACAAGACTCATTGAAACCAGGGCGAGCGGTAGCAGGGCAGGGCGCATCGCGGGACTCCGTGGCAAGTCCCTCGATTCTAGCGTTGATGACGACGCTGCGTGGTGCCGGCGCTTAATCCTTCGGCGGGGTCGCGCCCTCGAAGCGTACTGCGCTCACGCCTCGCACGTCGCCGATGCGGGCGCTGGTGTGCACGTAAAGCTTCACCTCGCGCTCGAACACCAATGGCCCTTCGACCACGGCGTTGGGGCCGATGACGATGCGCGGGATCTTCGGCTTGCCCATGCGCAAGCCACTCCAGCCCTTGCCCTTGCCCGGCTTCTCGACATGGATGCCGCCCTTCACGTGCGAGCCGACGCCGACGGTGATGTCGCCGTTGACGGTGTTGATGCCATCGCCCAGGTCGGTGTCGACGATGCCGATGGCGCCGTTGACGGTTTCAATGCCACGCGACAGTTTGCTGCCACCGTCGACGAAGATCCCGCCATTGACGGTCTCGATCTTGCCGTCGACCTGTGCGCGTTCGCCGACATGGATGCTGCCATTGACCGTGCTCAACGAGCGCGAATGGATGTCGTCGTCGGTGCGGATGCTGCCATTCACGGTTTCCACCTCTGCGACATGGGCACCCGCTTCGATGCGGATGCCGCCGTTGACCGTGCTGAGGTCGCCATAGGTCTGGCGGGAATCGGCGGTGATGCTGCCGTTGACCTTGTCAATGTCCTGGCCGCGGCCCTGCGCGGCGGGATCGTGGGCGGTGGCGGCAGCGGAAAGCGCGAAAAGGGCGACGAAGAGCAGGGTACGGTTCATGCGGGACTCCAATGGTGTGCTGCAGGCTGTGATGCAGGCGAAAGGCATTTGGTTTAAACGCGGTCGACGTGCTGTCTAGTGGCGGGCCTTCGCTACAATCACCCAACGCCCGCGCCGGGGCATTGCCCATCCGTCATGGAGCTATCGTGTCCGACCCCGCCTTCCGCCGACCAAAGCCCGTCGTGTTGCTGATCCTGGACGGTTGGGGTCACCGTGAGGAGCGTGAGGACAACGCGCTGGCGCAGGCCGACCTGCCGCGCTGGCGGCAGCTGCTGGCGACCCGCCCGCATACGCTGGTGCGCACGGAGGGCCGCCATGTCGGCCTGCCGGACGGGCAGATGGGCAATTCCGAAGTCGGCCACATGAACCTCGGCGCCGGCCGCATCGTCTACCAGGACCTGACCCGGATCGATGAAGCGATCCGGGACGGGAGCTTTTTCGCCAACGACGAATTGCGCGCGGCCTGCGCGGCGGCGAAGGCCTCGGGTGGCACCCTGCACGTGATGGGTCTGCTCTCGCCCGGCGGCGTGCACAGCCACCAGATGCACATCTTCGCCATGCTCGAGCTGGCCCGTCGCGAGGGCGTTCCGCGCGTTGCCGTGCATGCGTTCCTGGATGGCCGCGACACCCCGCCGCGATCGGCCCAAGCCAGCCTGCGCGCGCTAGAAGCTGCGTGCGAACAAGTCGGTAACGCACGCATCGCCACGATCGGCGGGCGCTATTACGCGATGGACCGCGACCAGCGCTGGGATCGCGTCCATCTCGCGTGGGACGCGATTGTCGATGCACGCAGCGAGCAGCACGCGACCGATGCGTTGACTGCACTGCAAGACGCCTACGCACGCGGCGAGAACGACGAGTTCGTCGCGCCGACTGTTATCGACAACGTCGTGCTCGATGGCGCGCTAGACGGCGCGCTGACCATTCGCGATGGCGACGCGGTGGTGTTCATGAATTTCCGCGCCGATCGCGCTCGCCAGTTGACTGCGGCGTTCGTCGATCCGGCGTTCGCCGGCTTTGATGCGCGGCGTCCACGACTGTCGCGTTTCGTGTGCCTGACCGAATACGACGCCAAACTGCCGGCGCCGGCGGCGTTCGCCGCTGATGACCTGCGGCTTACCTATGGCGAAATCCTGGCCGATGCCGGGTTGACCCAGTTGCGCATCGCCGAGACCGAAAAATACGCGCACGTCACCTTCTTCTTCAGTGGTGGTCGCGAGGAACTGTTTCCCGGCGAATCGCGGATCCTGATCCCGAGCCCGAAGGTCGCCACCTACGACCTGCAGCCGGAGATGAGCTGCCCGGAGCTGACCGACAAACTGGTCGATGCCATCGAACAGCAGCGTTTCGACGCGATCGTCTGCAATATCGCCAATCCGGACATGGTTGGCCATAGCGGCATCCTGCAGGCAGCGATCGAAGCCGCGCAGGCGGTGGACATCGCGATCGGCAAGATCAGCGACGCGGTGCGCAAAGTCGATGGCGCGCTGTTGATCACCGCCGACCATGGCAACCTTGAACTGATGCGTGATGCAGCCACCGGCCAACCGCATACCGCCCATACGGTCGGCCCGGTGCCGCTGGTCTACGTCGGCACGCGCAACGCGCAACTTCGCGAGGGCGGCGCACTGCGCGACATCGCGCCGACCCTGCTCGACCTGCTGGGGTTGCCGCAACCAGCGCAGATGAGCGGGCGCAGCTTGTTGTTGCCGGCGTGATGCAACGCGTTGTCGCAGCGGTCCTGCTGGCGCTGGCCTTCGCGACTGGCTTGCATGCGCAGGACTCGGGCGATGCCGAACGCAAGTTGCAGAAGGCGCGTGGCGAGCTCAAGTCGGTGGCCGCCGAGCGGCGCAAACTGGAAGGCCAGCGCGGCGATGCCAACCGCCAGCTGCGCCAGGCGGATGAACAGGTTGGCGGCGTGCAACGCAAGTTGCGCGATGCCGAAACCACCCTGCAACGCGACAGCAAAACGCTGGCCGGCCTGCAGGTGCAGCGCAAGCAGTCAGGTGCCGACCTCGATGCCAAGCGCCAGGAGCTGACGCGGCTACTGCGCGCTGCACAGGTTGCCGGAAGCGACGCGCCGTTGAAGGCGATGCTGGCGCAGGATCGCGTCGCCCAAGCCGAGCGCATGTTGACCTACCAGGGCTACCTGCAGCGCGGGCG
>JBBSTP010000157.1:0-5356 GCA_038235795.1 Lysobacterales bacterium
CGATCACGATCTTGAACCCGTTGTAGTCCGGCGGATTGTGGCTGCCGGTGATCGCCACCCCGCAGCCGGTGCGCAGGTGATAGCAACCGAAGTACACGACCGGCGTCGGCACCATGCCGATGTCGATCACGTTGCGGCCCGCCTTGCGCAGGCCGTTGGCGAGGCCTTCGGTCAGGTCCGGGCCGGACAGGCGGCCGTCGCGCCCGACCACGATGTCATCCAGCCCCTTGTCGTGCATCAGCGAGCCGATCGCCTGGCCGATCAGTTCGGCGACGCCGGCGTCGAGACTCTGTCCGACCACGCCACGGATGTCATAGGCGCGGAAAATGCCGCGGTCGATCGTCACCGGCAGCGTCGCCTGGCGTGTTTCGCCGACATCGCGCACGATCGGCGCCGGCTTCGGCTGGCTGCGCTCCAGTTCGGCCAAGGTCTGGGTCGCGCCCTCTTCCTCATCCTTCAAGGTGTCCAGTGCAAGCAGGCGCGGACGCAGGATGAACCACACGCCTAGTCCCGCCAGCAACAACAGCGTGCCGGCCACCAGCAATGCGTTGGCGCTCATGCCGAACGGTGCGAACCCCGGATCCGGCACGGCTGCGGCAATGCGCATGTCGTCATCGCCGATCTTCGCCGACAGCGCCTCGGCGGCACTCCCCAACGTGGTGTCGCCGCGCTCCAGGACATTGGTCGCGCCCTGGCGCAAGGCCAGATAGCTGCTGTCGTCCAGGGCAACGCTCTGCAGGCCCAAGGTGAGGCGCTCCAGCGGCAGCTCCACATAAGCCAGCATCCGGCCGCGGGCAGCAGTCGCCGGCGCAGCAAGGGCCAGGCGATGCTCGCTTCCGCTCTGGACCACCCGTGCCACGGCCTCGCCAGCCACCAGCGCCGCCTCGCTGACCGCCAGGCGGCCATATCCGCTGCGCGGCAACGCCGTGTACTGGGCTTGCATGTCGGCAGGCCAGACTTCGCTGCGCTTGAGGTCGGTCCAGCCGCTGGCGAGGGCACGCGCCGCTTCCGCATCGCCCACCTCCAGTGCTGCCTTCACCGCTGGCGAGGCGAGCCTGGCGCTCAATGTGCGCTGTTCGGCCTGCAGGTTGCGGCGGATGTTGGTGACCGCATTGTCGCGCGCGTGCTGCAAGCCGGCGAGCCGCGCACTGTCGCGCATCTGCCCGATGCCCGAGGCCAACAGCCACGCGCCGAACAGCAGCAACAGGATCGTGGCCAGCGGCACCACCTTAGCCAGTTGCGCCGGATCCAGGTGCCGCTTATTCGTGTCGCCCTCGCTCATGCCCTTCCCTGTCAGCAGATCGTGTCAGCGCACGCCGGTATGGCCGAATCCGCCGGCTCCGCGCGCGCTCTCGTCGAAAGTATCCACCACTTGCAAGGTCGCGCGCACGATCGGCAGCAAGACCAGCTGCGCGATGCGATCACCCGGCTCGATCGTGTAGGCCGCATTGCCACGGTTCCAGGTGCTGATCATCAGCGGTCCCTGGTAGTCTGCGTCGATCAGGCCGGTGCCGTTGCCGAGCACGATGCCGTGCTTGTGACCCAATCCCGAGCGCGGCAGGATCACCGCGCACAGGCTGGCATCGGCGATGTGGATCGCAAGCCCGGACGGAATCAGCGCGGTAGCCCCCGGCTCGATCACCAGCGCCGTGTCCAGCGCCGCACGCAGGTCCAGGCCCGCGCTGTGCTCGGTCGCATACGCCGGCAACGCCCAGGTACTGCCGAAGCGCGAATCCAGCAGTTTCAGTTGTAAGGCGTGATGCATCAGCGCAGTCGCACCGTGATCAAGTCCAAGAGTTGCTCCGCAACGTCGGTTTTCGCGGCAGGCCCCAACGTTCGCTCGAAACCATCGTGGCCGAGCACAAACAGAGTGTTGTCGTCGCTCTCGAAGCCGGTGTCACCGACCCCGACCCGGTTGGCGCAAATCAAGTCGAGCTGCTTGCGCCCCAGCTTGCCGCGCGCATGCGCCGCCAGGTCGTCCGTTTCGGCAGCAAATCCCACCACCAGTCGCGGCCGTTGCGCATGCGTCGCTACCTCAGCCAGGATGTCGCGGGTCTTGACCAGTTCAAGTGTCAGTATGTCCTGACCCGGTGATTTCTTCAGCTTGCTGCCGGCAAATGCGCGCGGGGTGAAATCGGCGACTGCTGCCACACCGATGTAGGCATCGCATGGCGATTGCCCGGTCGACAGCCGCGTCATCACCACGTCGAACATCTGTGCGGCGCTGCGCACGTCGATGCGCTGCACGCCAACGGGCGTCGGCAGCTGCACCGGCCCCGCGACCAGGCACACATCGGCGCCGCGTCCCACTGCCGCTGTGGCAATCGCAAAGCCCATCTTGCCGCTGCTGCGGTTGCCGATGAAGCGCACCGGATCGATATCCTCGAACGTCGGGCCGGCGCTGACCAGCAGCCGGCACCCGGCAAGTGAATTGCTCACGCGGGGGCGCCGGCCAGCGCGGCAATGATTTCCGCTGGCTCGGCCATGCGTCCGGGGCCGGATTCACCTTCGGCCAATGGCCCTTCATTCGGGCCGATCACCTGCACGCCGCGCGACCGCAACGTGGCGATGTTGGCCTGGGTTGCCGGATGCAGCCACATGCGGTGGTTCATCGCCGGCGCAATCGCAATGGGCGCGGTGGTGGCCAGGCACAAGGTCGAGACCAGATCGTCCGCCAGGCCATGCGCCAGCCGGGCAATCGTGTTGGCGGTGGCAGGCGCGATGATGACCTGGCGGGCCCAGTGCGCAAGCTCCAGATGGCCCATCGCTGCCTCGGCGCTGGCATCCCACAGCGACGTGCGCACTGGCTGGCCGGACAAGGCCTGGAACGTCTGCGCGCCGACGAAGCGTTGGGCGTTCTCGGTCATCGCCACGATCACCTGGGTCGCGGGATCGTCGCGCAGCCGGCGCACCAGTTCCGCCGATTTGTACGCGGCAATCCCGCCGCACACGCACAGCAGCACATGGCGTGAATCGGAGCGCTTGGCGGATGCCTGCATGCGGCGGATTATCCTGACCAACCGACGGGCCGCCAGCTTACCCGATGCCACGCAGTCGCCGGATGCCACTCGCTCCACGCATCACAGAACATGGCGCCATGCACATCCGCGACTGGCCCGCCTGCGAACGACCCCGCGAAAAGCTCCTCAGCCGCGGCCCCGCCACCCTGTCCGATGCCGAGTTGCTGGCGATCTTCCTCGGGTCCGGCACCGCCGGCCGCGATGCGGTTGCCACCGCACGCGAGCTGTTGCAGGCACACGGACCGCTGCGCGGCCTGCTGGATCGCAGCGCGCAGGCGATGACCGAACTGCCAGGCCTGGGCCCGGCACGCGCCTGCACGCTGGCCGCCGCGCTGGAACTCGGGCAGCGCCATTTGGCCGCACAACTGGAACGTGGCGTGGCCCTGAGCGACCCGTCAGCCGCCGGCCGCTATTTCGCGCAGCGCTTGCGTGCACAGCCGCGCGAGGTGTTCGCCGCCCTGTTCCTCGATACCCGACATCGCGCGCTGGCATTTGAACCGCTATTCCACGGCAGCATTGATGGCGCCGAGGTGCATCCACGCGTGCTGGTGGAACGCGCGCTGGCGCAAGGCGCTGCCGCGGTCATCGTTGGTCACAACCACCCGAGTGGGAACCCCGAACCCAGCGCCGCCGATCGCGCGGTGACCGCCCGCCTGAAGCAGGCGCTGGCGTTGGTCGACATACGCCTGCTGGACCACTTCGTGATCGGCGATGGCGCGCCAGTGTCGATGGCAGCACGCGGCATGGTGTGAGGGAATGGGTGGTGCTTGTGAGTCAGCCCTGCCATTCAGCCGAAGGTGAGGCCTCGCGTACAATGTGACACCGTTGAACGTGACTCCCTGCCCGTTGTGAAAACCCAACTCCGCGCCCTGATCGCCGCACATATCGAGCGGGGCCTGGCCGCCTTGCGTGCCGCCGGCACCTTGCCTGCCGAGCTTCCCGGCGCTTCCGCCACGCCGGACTTCGTGATTGAACGTCCGAAGGAACACGCGCATGGCGATTTTTCCAGCAATGCCGCGATGCTGCTGGCCAGGGCCGCGCGCAGCAATCCGCGCGCGCTGGCGCAGCAACTGGTCGCAGCGTTGCCGGAATCGGCTGCGGTCGAGAAGGTCGAGATCGCCGGCCCCGGCTTCATCAATTTCCACCTGACCCCCGCCGCGTGGCAGCAGCAGGTACGCGACGTGCTCGGCGCTGGCGATGGCTTTGGTCGCAATGATTCCGCCGGCGGCCAGACTGTGGGCGTGGAATACGTTTCGGCCAATCCGACCGGCCCGCTGCATGTGGGCCACGGGCGCGCCGCGGTGATTGGCGACGGCATTGCGCGGGTCATGGCGGCGAACGGCTGGAACGTGAAGCGTGAGTACTACTACAACGATGCCGGCGTGCAGATCGAGAACCTGGCCAAGTCGACCCAGGCGCGCGCCAAGGGGCTCAAGCCCGGCGACGCGGACTGGCCGGCGGATGCCTACAACGGCGACTACATCGGCGATGTCGCGCAGGCCTATCTGCGTGGTGACCGTGTCGAAGCCGACGGCCATGGCGTGGAAGGCAAGAAAGATCCGAACGACATCGATGCCATCCGCCGCTTCGCGGTGGCGTGGTTGCGCCGCGAACAGAATGATGACCTCGCCGCCTACGGCGTGACCTTCGACCGTTATTTCCTGGAATCGTCGCTGTACACCGAAGGCAAAGTCGAGGAGACCGTGCGCGAGCTGATCGCCCATGGCCATACGTACGAGGAAGGGGGCGCGCTGTGGCTGCGCACCACCGACTTCGGTGACGACAAGGACCGCGTGATGCGCAAGTCCGACGGCAACTACACCTATTTCGTGCCTGACGTCGCCTATCACTTGAGCAAGTGGCAGCGCGGCTACACGCGCGCCGTGACCGAACTTGGGGCCGACCACCATGGCTCGCTGGCGCGGGTAAAAGCCGGCCTGCAGGCGCTGGACTGCGGGATCCCCGTCGGCTATCCGGACTACGTGCTGCACCAGATGGTCACGGTCATGCGCGGCGGCGAGGAAGTGAAGCTATCCAAGCGCGCCGGCAGCTACCTGACCTTGCGCGAGCTCATCGACGAGGTCGGTAGTGACGCGACGCGCTGGTTCCTGATTGCGCGCAAGCCGGATTCGCAACTCACCTTCGACATCGACCTTGCACGTTCGCAATCCAACGACAACCCGGTGTATTACGTCCAGTACGCGCATGCGCGGATCTGCAGCCTGCTGCGCCAAGCCCGCGAGAAGGGCATGCCGCACGATGCCGCCAACGGCGAGGCCAACCTGCACCTTCTGATTGACGCACCGGCGCAGGAGCTGATGCGCGAGCTGTCGCGC
>JBBSTP010000158.1:0-5307 GCA_038235795.1 Lysobacterales bacterium
AAGCACGCGATGGGCGAAGCCGACCTGCTGGCGCAGATTGCACTGAGCAAGACCCTGCTCCGCGAAGTGCCCTACGGCAAGTACGTGACCGTGACCCCGCACACCCCCGAGCAGATCGTCGCCCATGGCGAGGAAATCGGTACCCTGACGCGCATCGCGCATCCGCTGGGCGACGTGCTCGGCGTGGATGGCGAGAACGCGGTCCTGCTCAGTTATTTCCGCAACAACGTGCTGCACCTGTTCACTGCCTCGGCGTGGATCGCGGTGTGTTTCCTCAACAACCGGCGCATGGGACGGCTGCAGCTGCAGCGCATCGGCCGCACCCTGTATCCGTTCCTGCAGGCCGAGCTGTTCCTGCCCTGGGACGAAGAGGTGTTCGCCGCGCGCATCGACGCCACCATCGATGTGTTCATTCGCGAGGGCTTGCTGCAGCAGGTCAACGACGACGATGGCGGCATCCTCGCGCGCAGCGCCGGCCAGACCGATGAAGTGTTCCGCCTGCGCGCGCTTGGACACGCCCTGCAGCAGGCGTTCGAGCGCTACTACATCGCGATTTCAGTGCTGGTGAAAAACGGCTCGGGCGCGCTCGGCGCCAGCGAACTGGAAAACCTGTGCCAGCAGGCCGCGCAACGGCTGAGCCTGCTGTACGCCCCGGCCGCGCCGGAATTCTTCGACAAGGGCCTGTTCCGCGGGTTCATCCTGAAATTGCGCGAACTGCGCCTGGTGTGGCCGGACGAAAACAGCAAGCTCGCCTTCGATGACCGCCTGAGCACCTGGGCCAAGGACGCACGCGTGCTGCTGGGCCGCGAGCTGCGACACACCATCGAAAAGGTCAGCCCGGATACAAGTCGCGTGACCGCAGAGTTACCGGCGATGAAGGTGGCACGGGAAGCCGATCAGGAACAAGGATCGGAGTGAGCCTGGGGTCGTGCTGCTGCGCAACGCCAGCTCGTCGATTCGGCTGGCTTATCGCTGAAGCATAGCGCCCCGCCAACGCGGACCGACACGCCCCGACAGGTAAAATGGCGTCCTGATGAATGCCGTCCAGCCACTTCCAGATATCGTGCCCAACACATTGGCGATCCCCGAACCGTTGCCGCGCGCGCGCCATCCCGGCAATGCGCCGGCCAGGCGCGACGCGACCAAGCTGGGCCAGCACCTGCGCCGCAAGGTGGGCCGCGCGATCGCCGACTTCGGCATGATCGAGGCGGGTGACAGGGTCATGGTTTGCCTGTCCGGCGGCAAGGACAGCTACACGCTGCTTGACGTGCTCTTGCAGTTGCAGAAGAGAGCGCCGGTCGCGTTCAGTATTACCGCGGTCAACCTAGACCAGAAACAGCCTGGTTATCCCGAGCACGTGCTGCCCGACTACCTGCGATCGCTCGGCGTGGATTTCCAGATCATCGAGCAGGACACCTATTCGGTGGTCAGCCGGGTGATTGCGGAAGGCAAGACGATGTGCTCGCTGTGCTCACGCATGCGTCGCGGCGCGCTGTACAGCCATGCGCAGGCCCATGGCTTCACCAAGATAGCGCTCGGGCATCATCGCGACGACCTGGTCAACACGTTTTTCCTCAACCTGTTCTTCCACGCCAAGCTCGCCGGCATGCCGCCAAAGCTGCTCAGCGACGACGGCAGGCATGTCGTGATCCGTCCACTGGCCTATGTGCGCGAAGACGACATCGAAGCCTACGCCGAGGTGAAGCAATTCCCGATCATTCCGTGCAACCTGTGCGGCTCGCAGGAAAACCTGCAGCGCAAGCATGTCAAGAAGATGCTGGCAGGCTGGCAGAAGGAATCGCCAGGCCGCATTGAAACCATTTCGCGCGCGCTGGGCGACATACGACCATCGCATCTGTGCGATCCGAACCTGTTCGATTTCCAGGGTCTGGGCAAGCGTGGCGACGGCATGTTGGCGGACGTGCATGCCGGGCTCGCGGGCGATGCGACGGGCAACAACGATACTGTCGCCAACGCTGGTGATCAGTAGATTTCCCAATACCTTCATCCTGGCAAACGCCGGGATCCAGCTCATGCACTCGTTGTGGGAGTGCACGAAGCACACACAAATTCCGGATCCCGGTATTTGCCGGGGTGACGACTCACACCAACTGGATGACTGAATGTTTTTTCGCAACCTGACCCTGTTTCGTTTCCCAACCTCGCTGGACCTCACCGACCTCGATACGCAACTGGCGACCTGCGCGCTCAAGCCGGTCGGCCCGATGGAACTGTCCAGTCGCGGCTTCGTTGCGCCGATGGGACAGCACCACGAAGGCCTGGACCACGCCATCGACGGCACCCATTGGCTGACCGTCGGCGGCGAAGACAAGTTGCTGCCCGGCGCGGTGGTCAACGACCTGCTGCAAAAGAAACTCGCCGTAATCGAAGAGAACGAAGGCCGCCGCCCCGGCGGGCGCACCCGCAAGAGGCTGAAGGAAGACCTGGTCGCCGAATTGCTGCCGCGCGCATTCGTGCGTCCGGTGCGCACCGATGCCCTGCTGGACAGCAAGCTCGGCGTGATCGTGGTCGATACTTCTTCGCGCAAGAACGCTGAAAGCGTCGTTTCCGAAGTGCGCCAGGCGCTTGGGAGTTTCCCGGCGTTGCCGGTCAACGCCGAAGTTGCGCCTCGCGCCATCCTCACCGGCTGGATCGCCGGCGACGCACTGCCGGAAGGCTTGTCATTGGGCGACGAATGCGAATTGCGCGATCCCTCCGACAGCGGCGCGGTGGTCAAGGTGCAGCGCATGGAGCTGTCTGGCGAGGAAATCGGCATACACCTGCAGACCGGCAAGCAGGTGACGCGTCTTGCATTGGTGCTGGACGACCATGTCAGCTTCGTGCTTGGCGAAGATTTGGTGATCCGCAAGTTCAAGCTGCTCGATGGCGCGGTGGACCAGCTTGAATCCACCGAGCGCGACGACGTGCGCGCGGAGCTCGACGCCCGTTTCGCCTTGATGGCCGGTGAGTTCCGGCGCCTGTTCCTGGTGCTGGAAACCGCGCTGAAGTTGAGCAAGGCCGACACCTGAAACGATATTCGGGATCTCGTCGTAAGCTGCGAGCATGCGTTCCCTGCTACGCCTGCTGTCGCCCACCCGCGCTGCATCGACTGCGCGACGCGTGCAGCGCGACTACATAGCCTTCGTACTTGACGACGGTCGCCGCATCGACCTGCTGCGCGTACGCGATCCGCGCGCACGCAGGATCAAGCTGTCGGTGGACGAACGCGGCGCACGCCTGAGCCTGCCGCTGCGCGCAAGCCTGGTGGCCGGGGAACGCTTCCTGCATGAGCACCGCGCGTGGCTTTCGACGCAATTGGCGGTACATGTGGTGCACGGCGGGCCGGGCCTGCAGCGCGATGTCACCTGCGAGCTGCCACTGCGCGGCACGCTGCTGCCGCTGCGCTGGACCGCCGGGCGCGCAACCCGGGTCGACTTCGATGGTGACCGCACGCTGATGTTCGCCGCGCCGACGCGGGCCGGTGATGCTGCGCTGCAACGCGCGCTACGTGACTTCTACGAAGCACAGGCGCGCGCCGATGTCGGCCGCTGGCTGCCGCACTACCTGCACGGCCTGCCGCGCACGCCACGACGGATCGTGTTCCGGCGCACATCGTCGCAATGGGGCTCGCTTTCGCCGGATACCAGCCTGTCGCTGGACCTGGCGCTGGTGCTGGCGCGGCCTTCGGCATTCGAATACGTGCTGGTACACGAGCTTTGCCATCTGCTGCACGCCGACCATTCGGCAGCGTTCTGGAACGAGGTCGAAGCGCGCGTTCCCGACTGGCGCTCCGAACGCGACTATTTCCGCGCCGAAGGTCGATCGCTCAAGGGCAGATTACGGGTGTTGTTGGCCGGTTGAAGGGGCTTGCCGACGTGACCGCGACCGCGGCGGCACCCGGATGGCAATACGCTCGGGCGGTGCCGACTGAGCCGGGGACGTGACGATGCCCCTCATGCAGATTGCGCCCGGTCATATATCGACGGGGCTGACTGTTGTTTGCTTCACGCGTGGGATATAACAAGACGCACGGATCCAAACTCGCGGCTTCACGGGGAGTGCGCAATGTCACGTCAGGTTCGTCCTTCACTTCTCGCTGACCGAGTCGCCTCACCTGCGTTGAGGATGTCCGCCATGTCGGCGCCGGTTGACGCGGGCAGCATGCCGCGCAGGGCATCCACTTGGGCGGACTATTACCGCCGCCGTCGCGTGGTTGCCTGCACCTTGTTGTTGGGGCCTTTCGCCATGCTTGCGGCGCACGCGTGGATCGACCTGACCCATCCGATCGTCCTGGTGGTCGCGTGGATACTCGCCATCGTGGTGTCCGCCCTTTACCTGCAGGCGTTCATTTGCCCGCGATGCGACGGACGCTTTTTCCCGCGTACGCCGCTGCTCGGGCTACGGGCACGACGGTGCCATCGCTGCATGGTGTCGAAATACTGACGCGCCAGACTCGCCGCATGCAGCGGGTTGGCTTCATGCCGGCCTGAAGAACCCGTCGATCGCCGCCGCAACCTCGCCAGGTCGATCCATGTGCAGGTGGTGCCCGCCGGGTAGCAGCACCAGCTCACCCTGCGGCAACAGATCGACGCGACGACGTCGCACCTCATCCGGCAAATAGGGCTGGGCGGGGTTGGCGAAGATCACCTTGCTCGGACAGCTGATCCCGGCCACCAGGTCTTCGACCTGTTCTTCAGTCATCCGGGTCATGGTCGGCAGGGTCAGGCGCGGATCACTGCTCCAGGTGTAGCCGCCGTCGACTTCGGCCAGCCCGCGCTGGACCAGCAACCGCACCAGCGATTCGTCCAGGCCACTGCCAGGTACGCGGCTGGCCTGCATGCGTGCGCGAACCGCGGTGTCGATGTCGGGAAATACGCGCAGGCGCTTGCTGGTGCTTGCCCGATGCGCCGCGACCGCTTCGCGCATCCGCGCCACCGTGCGCTCGGGCGCTTCGGCGAGCGCGCCCAGTGCTTCGATCGCCACCAGCCTGTCGATCCGCTCAGGACAAGCCGCGGCGATCAGGCTGCCGATGCCGGCGCCCATCGAATGTCCGAGCAGCGCAAAGCGTTCCCAACCCAGCGCATCGGCCACATCCAGGATCGCGTTGATCGCGCCAACGAATGAATAGTCGGTGCCGGGCGGCAAGTGCGCGCTGCGGCCATGCCCGGGCTGGTCGATCGCGACCAGGTCGATGCCGTGCAGATGCTGGGCCAATGGAATGAAGCTCGCGGCGTTGTCCAGCCAGCCATGCAGGGCCAGCACGCGCGGGCCGTCGCCTTCATTGCGCAGGCCGGCGATGCGGCCCAT
>JBBSTP010000159.1:0-5270 GCA_038235795.1 Lysobacterales bacterium
CCAGCCGGCCGAAGGTCACGTCCATCGGCATCCAGCCATACGGCGCGATGTACAGCTGGCCCCAGTCGTGCAGGTTCCAGTAGGACTGCACGTCGCCTTTGTCGGCGAACATCATTCCCGACTGCCAACGCGACGGGATGCCATTGAGGCGCAGCAGCGTCATCAACAGCAGGGTCTGCTGGCCGCAATCGGCATGCCCGGCATGCAGCGCGTAATCGCTGATGTTGCTGATCGTCGAATATTCGCGGGCCCCGGCCCATGGGACCTGGTCAACCGCAGCAAAGAGCTTCTGCGCGATGCGCCAGGGGTTGGTTTCATCGCCGACCACGCGCCGCGAAAACGCGCGCAGGTCGTCGGTGAACACGATATGCGGCGGACGCTGCGCCAGGAACGGCGCGAGTTCCGAGCTGTTTGCAGGTGCGGCGACCTTGTCGGCATCGACTTCGACATGGCGCGCGCTGATGGTGACGTCATAGGTGACCGAGAATTTCGTGGCCTGCCCGGCCACCGCGGGCTTCTGCAGGTACACGGTGCGCTGCAAGGTGGATTCGGGCGCGATGCGCTGCGCCGCCGGCTCGCTCGCCAGCAGCCGGATGTCCTCCTGCTGGCCTGGAATCGCACGCGGGTAAGGAATCCAGGCGCTGATCATTTCGCCAGCGGGTACCGCGTCGGCATGAACGGTCAGCGCCTGGGTGATGCGCAGTCGCCGCGGCAGCACGCTGTCTGCTTTGGCAGTCCTGGCCGCTTCAATCACGGTGCGATGATGCGGGTGGGTCGCTTCCAGCGGACTTTCGACAAAGGGTTTCGGATCGGCGCGGCGCTGGCGCGCTTCAGCGCTCAACCGGAACAGGTTGGACGCGGCGCGGTTGAAATACAGGCGCTTACCGTCGATGGCCATGTGTTCCAGCAAGCCCTGGGCGTCCCAGCGCATGAGTTCGGCCTCGGTCAGATCCGGGATCTGCCTGCGCAGGCGTTCGCGCACCTGCGCGATGTCCTGGTCGAAATCCAGGGCGATGCGGCGCATGCGTTCTCGCTGGAAGCCCAACACACGCACATCCGATGGCGAAGCCGCAGGCAACGCGGCCTCAATGGCATGGCTGGCCCCAGCGAAATCGCCGTTGTCGATGCGGGTGATGATGGCCCGAACGGCGAAATTATCCGAATGCTCTGCGCCCACGGCCACCGCGTCATGCGGCATCATCCGCGTGGCCACCGCGCCAGCCATGCCGGAGCCCAGCAACAAGGCCGTCAACAACGCGCCGTAAGGCGCCTGCCGCAGGGCGTGCGAGGTGGTGGCAACATGGGTTCGAGCGGCATGCACGCGAAGCGTCTCCGACGGTTGGATGACTCACGCTTGGTGTAACACGCATGTGAAGACTGGTCAATAATTTATTCTTGGCGTATAAACTGAATGAAGCAGTTATTCCGCACTGCACAATATTGCCTTGCCCGAAGGCCTTCGGGCCGAAGAGTAAACCCAATGGAGCGCAACGAACGATGAGTCAGCACACGGCACGCATGAGATTCAACGCCCCCGCGCTGCGCGCGTCATCGCTGGTTGCGGTGTTGTCGCTGCTGACGCTGGCCGCTGGCTGCGCCAGCCAGCATGTCGCTCAAACGCAGACCGACGTGTTGCCCACCTCCCCGCTGGGCGTTCCCGGCGTCAGCGAAGCACAACTCGACCCCGGCTTCTGGATCCAACGCCAGCGCGAAGCCAATGCGCCTTTGATGGACGCCACCGCGATTTCTGCGCAGAACGCCGAGCTGTTCGCGCGTGATGCCTCGATGCATGATCTTTCGGCGATGCCGGCCACGCTGACCCACGCGCAAGTCCGCGGCTGGATCGACGGAGTGTCATCGCGGCCGACGCGCACGCTGTACGACATGCAGGGCAAGGAAGTCGCGGCGTCCACGCTGGATGCGCTGGTCACCGACATGGCGTTGGGCTCGATTCCGGCCAGCCAGCCCACCCGCTTCGGCATGGTGGTCTCGCGCGCACCGCTGCGCAGCTTCCCCACCTTGTACCGCGTGTTTTCCAGACTGGGCGACACCGATATCGACCGCTGGCAGGAAAGCGCCGAGTTCCCCGGCACGCCGGTGGTGATCGCGCATGCAACGGCCGATGGCCAGTGGTTGTTCGTGGTGAGTCCGCGCTATGCGGCGTGGACTTCGGCGAAAGTCATCGCCGAAGGCTCGCGCCAGCAGGTACTCGACTACTACGCGAATGAGGGCCCGTACCGGGTGATCACCGGCGCCAAGCCGCGCCTTGTCTACACCCCCGACAACGCGGCGCTGTCCGAACGCCAACTGGACATGGGCACGCGCCTGCCCGATATCGGCACGCCGCATGCCGCGACCATCCAGAGCCAGGCGCCCGCGTATCACTGGACCGTGCGCGTGCCGGTGCGGCGTGACGATGGCAGCCTGGATTTCGCCTTGGCATTGCTGCCCCGTACCGCCGACAGCCAGGCCGGCCCGCTGCCGTTGACGCGCGGCAACATCATCGGCCAATCGTTCAAATTCCTCGGCGAACGCTACGGTTGGGGCCATGACTACAACAGCCGCGACTGCAGCGGCTTCGTATCGGAGGTTTACGCCAGCATGGGCCTCACCTTGCCGCGCAACACCAGCGCGCAGGCGGTGAGCCCTGCGTTCCGGCGCACCCATTTCCAAGCTAGTGACGGCCGCGCAACGCGCATGGCTGCAGTGGATGCGCTCGACGTAGGCGACCTGATCTACATTCCGGGCCATGTGATGATGTTCATCGGGCGCATCGGCGGAATTCCTTACGTGATCCACGATACCAACGGCGGCAGCGTGCAGGATGCCGACGGCACGCTGCGCTCGCTGAAACTCAATGGCGTCTCGGTGACACCGCTGACCGCGCTGCATTTCGATGCGGAACACGATTACATCGACCGCATCACCAATGTTGTGCGCGTCGCCCGATGAGCCGTACCCAATGAGACACGCCCGATGAAGATCACCGACATCCGCTTCGGCATGCTCCGCGTTCCGCTGAAAACGCCGTTCAAGACCGCGCTGCGCACTGTCGAGCAGGTCGAGGACGTGGTGGTCATGGTGGATACCGACAGCGGTCACATCGGCTACGGCAGCGCACCGGCGACCGCGGTGATCACCGGGGACACCCATGGCTCGATCATGGATGCAGTGCGCCATTACATCGCACCGCGGGTGATCGGCCAGGAGATCGCCGACCTCAACCGGATTACCGGCCTGGTGCAGTCGGCGATGGAAAAGAACACCAGCGCCAAAGCGGCAGTGGAAATCGCGGTGTATGACCTGTGGGGCCAGTTGTACGGCGCGCCGCTGTACCAGCTGCTCGGCGGCGGCGATCCCGTGATCACCACCGACATCACGATTTCCGTGGACTACATCGACAAGATGGTGGCCGACTCGCTGGCGGCGGTGGAGCGCGGTTTTGAATCCCTGAAGATCAAGGTCGGCAAGGACATCGGCGTCGACATCGAGCGCACCAAGGCGATCCACGCCGCGGTCGAAGGCCGTGCCCTGCTGCGGCTGGACGCCAACCAGGGTTGGACCGCCAAACAGGCGGTGTTTGCGTTGCAGACGCTGGAGGACGCGGGGGTGAAACTTGAACTGGTCGAACAGCCGGTCAAGGCCCACGACCTGGAAGGCTTGCGCTACGTGACCGAGCGCGTGCACACACCGGTAATGGCCGATGAAAGCGTGTTCGGGCCGATGGAAGTGATCGAGTTGATCCGCATGCGCGCGGCCGACATCGTCAACATCAAGCTGATGAAGACCGGCGGCATTTCCAACGCGGTGAAAATTGCCGACATCTGCGGCATGCACGGCATCGACTGCATGATCGGCTGCATGCTGGAATCCAGTATTGGGGTTGCCGCGGCGGTGCACCTGGCGGTGGCCAAGTCGAACGTGATCAGCAAGATCGACCTTGATGGTCCGTCCCTGTGCCGGTTTGATCCAGTCGCTGGCGGCGTGATCTTCAACGAATCCGAGATCAGCGTGACCGATGCGCCCGGCCTTGGCATCCGCAGCATCGAGGGACTGTTGCCACTTGCCGAGCGGGCCGCCTGAGCGTTGACGATGTCGGCACTGGTCAAGATCCGCTCCGAACGCGACCGTATGTCGGCGATCGAACGCCGTATCGGCGACTTCGTGCTCGAAAACGCCCACCTGCTGCGCGATTATTCCTCGCAGCAATTGGCAGATGCGGTCGGCATCAGCCAGTCCAGCGTGGTCAAGTTCTGCCAGAAACTTGGCTTCAGGGGCTATCCCGACCTCAAGCTGTCGATCAGCGAAGCGCTGTTCCGTGCCGACAATGGCAATGGTGGCAGCCAGCCTAGTTCCACCGGGAACCAGGATCCGGCGGGTGTTGGCGACGACCTGTGGCAGTGCAAGTCCGAGGCTGAAGAAGCCACCCGCCTGATCAATCCGGTGGATGCGCTGGCGGCTGCCGCGAGTCTGATCGGCAGCGCCCGCACCATCTTCATCATTGGCCTGGGCGAGGACGACATCCATGCACGCGCATTCGCGTTGCGGTTGTCACTGCTTGGCATCCTGACCGTGCACAACTTCGATCCCGCGCACATGACCGCCAGCCTGTCGGCGGCCACCGCCAACGATGTCCTGCTGATGTTCTCCGAACATGGGATGCAGCCGGCGCTGTGCCAACTCGGGCGGTATTTCCGCGAACAGCACGGCCAGGTGGTGACGATCACCCGCCACAGTTCCAATGCCCTGCGCGCGCATGCACATGTGCCGCTGCTGGTGTCCGCGCATGACGAGCGCCCGCACATCGAACCGTTGCTTTATCACTCCGCGCTGCAGCACCTGCTGGACCGCGTGTTCATCCTGCTGTGCGAAACCGACGACACACGCCGTTCGCGCTTGCAGCAAACGCTTGCGCGCATCCAGCCGCTACTGCAATCCTGAGCGGGTGACCTTGCCCCGCTGCTGGTGCATGCTTGCCGCGCTCGACCTGCCCGTTTCACCTCGCTCTGGAGCCTGACCATGTCGATCCGCTGGACCGCGTCCCTGTCGCTGCCAATCCTGCTGCCACTGTTGCTCGCTGCCTGCGCGCACGGCCCTGCCGCCATGATCGCGGCAAACGATGCCGATGCGCGCCACTGGGCCGATGCCGGGCAGATGGTGGTGGTGACGACGGCAGACTGGGACAGCACCAACGGCCAATTGCGTCGCTACGAGCGCACGGGGAATAGCTGGAGGCAGGTCGGCGAGGCCACTCAGATCGTGGTTGGTCG
>JBBSTP010000160.1:0-5240 GCA_038235795.1 Lysobacterales bacterium
GGCTGGTCGCCTGCTCCCTTCCAGAAACGCGCGTGGGCACGCGGGCTGGCCGGCGGATCCGGTTTGATCGTGACGCCGACGGGCAGTGGCAAGACCTTGGCGGCGTTTGGCGGCGCGCTTTTAGAAGCGATGTGCTCGGCGCCCCCCGTTACGGCGAGTCGGGGAAAAGGTCCGCGACCCGCCCGCATCAAGATGGTCTGGGTCACGCCGCTGCGTGCGTTGGCCAATGACACGGTGCGCGCCTTGCGGGAGCCGCTCGACACCCTGGAAACCGGCTGGACGGTGGCGATGCGCACCGGCGATGCCAGTGCACGCGACCGCCGCCTGACGCGTACCGGCCAGGCCGAGGTGCTTGTCATCACGCCCGAGTCGCTTGCGCTGATGTTGAGCTACCCGGACAGCGCCGCGTTGCTGGGCGGCGTGAGATGGATCGTGGTGGATGAGTGGCACGAGTTGATGGGCAACAAGCGTGGCGTGCTCCTGCAGCTGTGCCTGGCGCGGATCCGCGCGCTGGCGCCCGCGGCGCGCACCTGGGGCCTGTCGGCCACGCTGGGCAACCTTGAGGAAGCTGCGGCCGCATTGCTACCCGTGGACGGAACCTGCCCGCACATCATCGATGGCGCCGCGCGCCGCAAGATAAGCCTGCACACCCTCTTGCCCGACGCTGGCGAGCGCTTCCCATGGGCCGGTCATCTGGGGCTGAGCCAACTTAAGCGGGTCAGCGAATTGCTCGCAGGGGCCCGCTCCAGCGTGGTGTTCACCAACACGCGCTCGCAAGCGGAGCTCTGGCACAGGGCGCTGGCATCGGTCTGGCTGGACGCGCCGGAGACGCTTGCGCTGCACCATGGCTCGATATCGCAGGCGTTGCGGGCGCACGCGGAGCAGGGCCTGCGTGATGGCAGCGTGCGCTGCGTGGTGGCGACCTCGAGCCTGGACTTGGGCGTGGATTTTCCCGCGGTCGACCAGGTGTTCCAGATCGGCAGCCCCAAGGGCGTGGCGCGACTCATCCAGCGCGCGGGGCGCGCCCGGCATCGTCCCGGGGAGGCAGGCAGTATCACTTGCGTGCCGACCCATTCGCTGGAAGTGATGGAATATGCTGCTGCGCGTAGCGCGCTGCTGGCGGGGCGAATCGAATCTCGTCCGGTGCCGACATTGTCGCTTGACGTGCTTGCACAGCATTGCGTGACGTTGGCCCTGGGCGGGGGATTCGATTCCGCTGAACTGCTTCGCGAAGTGCAGCGCAGCTACAGCTTCCGCGCCCTTACGAATGCGCAGTTCCAGAGCGTGCTTGACTTCATCGTGCGCGGTGGCGCGGCGCTGGAGCATTATCCCGACTTCCGCCGCGTCGTCGTCGGCGAGGATGGCGTCTATCGCATGCTCGACCGCCGGGCGGCGCTGCGCCACCGGCTCAACATCGGCACCATCACCAGCGATGGCAGCCTGCAGGTGCGGCTGCTCAAGGGTGGCTCGCTTGGATCGGTGGAGGAAGGGTTCATCGCGCGCCTGAATCCGGGCGACGTCTTCCAGTTCGCCGGCCGCTCGCTGCAGCTGGCCAGGATCCAGGACATGACCGCCTACGTGCGCATCGCCAAGACGCGCGATGGTCGCGTGCCGAAGTGGCTGGGTGGGCGCATGCCACTGTCCAGTGAACTTGGACGGCAAATGCTGCATACCCTGCAGCACGACACGCGCTCCCCGGAGATGCGCTACGCACGTGAGCTGCTGGACGTACAGGGGGCGTTGTCGCAGGTGCCGACTCTGGAACGCAGCGTGGCGGAATTCATACGCACCCGCGACGGGTGGCATCTGTTCGTTTATCCGTTTGCCGGGCGCGCGGTCAGCGAAGGCCTCGCGGCGCTGCTGGCCTTGCGCTGGGGACGCCTGCAACCCAATACGTTCGGCTATACCGCGAATGATTACGGCCTGGCTATTTCCGCGCACGCGCATGCCGAGATGGATGCCGGAACGTTGCGGCGATTGCTGGAACCCGGCGACGTCATGCAAGACCTGCTTGAGGGCGTCAACCTGTCGGAACTGGCGCGACGTCAATTCCGCGAGGTGGCGCGCGTGGCCGGCTTGCTGCCGCCTTCGCTGCCCGGTCGGGCGCCGCGTTCGATGCGCCAGCTGCAGGCGTCCAGTGGGTTGATTTTCGATGTATTGCGGCAACATGATCCGAGTCACATGCTGCTGGGCCAGGCGCAGCGTGAAGTCATGGAACAGCAGCTTGATGTCCAGGCCATCACTCAGGCACTCATGCAGTTGCGAGCCACCGGCCCCGACCTGTGCCTGCCCGCCAGCTTGACCCCGTTTTCGTTCCCGCTGTGGGCCGAGTCGATGCGCGGGCAGCTCAGCAGCGAGGACTGGAAGACCCGCGTGGCGCGTGCCGCGAAAAAACTGGAGGAAAGGCATGGACGCATGCTGCGACGTCGTCCTCGCCGGTGAGCGCCTGCAGTTGCATGCACGGCGCGCGCTGCATTGGCCGGCGCAACGGTTGCTGGTCATCGCCGACCTGCATCTGGGCAAGGACGATGTCTTCCGAGACGCAGGGATCGCGCTGCCCGCAGGTCATGCGCACGCTGACTTGGCCCGATTATCCGAGCTGATCAACCTCACCTGCGCGACGCGGCTGCGTGTGCTCGGCGATTTCATCCACGGCACTCGCGGGGTGCCGCGCTGGCGTGATGCGTGGTCGGACTTTCGCGCGCGTCACGTCATCCGCGTCGAACTGGTGCTGGGCAACCATGACCGTGGCCTCGACACCGAAGGGCTCGACGTGGAGGTCGTGGGTGACGATCTGGTGGAAGGCCCGTTCCTTTTCAGCCATGACCACCACCCCGGCGATGCCGGCCTGTGCATTTCCGGGCATGTGCATCCGGTGGTGCGCCTGCCGATGCTGGGTAAGGCGTATCCCGTGTTCCACCTGCAACGCGGTGGCCTGGTGCTTCCGGCATTTTCGGCGATGAGTGGTGGCTGGAAGGTGCCTACTTCGGACGCGTGGTTGGCCTGCGTTGAACGCTACGCGGTTGCTTCCCCCACGTTTGCCACCTTGGCGGCGGCCACCCGGACATGAAAAAACCCGCGATCACTCGCGGGTTTCCTGCTTCACAGATCCAGTGGCGGCGTAGCCGGCACGGTGCGATCAGACCTGCATCGCCTTGGCGACTTCGGCTGCGTAGTCTTCGACCACCTTCTCGATGCCTTCGCCGACCGCCAGCCGGGTGAACGACACCACGTCGGCGCCGGCAGCCTTCATCGCCTGCTCGACAGTCTGATCCGTGTTCAACACGTACGGCTGGCCGTACAGGCTGACTTCGTTGACGATCTTGGCGATCTTGCCGCCGATGATCTTTTCCAGGATTTCGGCCGGCTTGGCCTTGTCCTTTTCGGACATCTTGGCCAGCTCGATTTCCTTTTCCTTGGCGACGAAGTCGGCCGGCACGTCAGCCGCCTTGTTGTAAGGGGGGTTCATCGCCGCCACGTGCATGGCGACGCCACGCGCCAGCTCCACATCGCCACCAGCCAGCTCGACCAGCACGCCAATCTTGCCGCCATGGACATACGCCGCCACGTTGTTGCCGGTGTGGATGCTCGCCATGCGCCGCACCTGCACGTTCTCACCGACCTTGCCGATAATGGCAGCGCGGGTCTCCTCGACGGTTTCGCCGGAAGCAAGGCGGACCGACTTCAGCGCTTCAACATCGGTGACGCCTGATGCCAAGGCAGCGGCGACGACGGCATTGGCGAAGCCGAGGAAGTTGTCGTCCTTGGCCACGAAATCCGTTTCGGAATTGACTTCCACCAGTACGGCCTTGCCGCCGTCCTGGGCCATCACGATGCGGCCTTCAGCGGCAATGCGGCTGGCCTTCTTGTCGGCCTTGGCCAGGCCAGACTTGCGCAGGGCCTCGGCGGCCGCGTCGATGTCGCCAGCGGTTTCCGAGAGTCCCTTATTGCACTCCATCATGCCGGCGCCGGTGCGCTCGCGCAGTTCCTTGACCTGGGATGCAGTGATATCTGCCATGGGGTTACCTCAAATGAATGTGGAGAGCGGGCCATGCCCGCCGTTCAAACATTGGCGGGCCGGGGCCCACCATATGCATAGCTAATACAGCCGCGCAGCATGGCGCAGCTGTATTGCGCCTTGATTACTCGGCAGCAGGTGCGTCGGCAGCTGGCGCGGCTTCTTCGACCTTGGCCGGAGCAACTTCTTCGGTCTTGGCCGGGGCAGCGGCTTCAGTCTTGGCAGGTGCCGCGCCTTCATCCTTTGACGGGACAGCCGCCTTCTTCGCCGGTGTGCGGCGTGCCGACTTCTTGTCGTCGCCTTCGGCGAACTCTTCTTCGCGAACCGAGGCGGCGGACGGCATTGCAGCCTTGCCTTCCAACACGGCATCGGCGGCGGCACCGGCGTACAGCTGCACGGCACGGATGGCGTCGTCGTTGCCCGGGATAGCGTAGTCGACCAGATTGGGGTCGTAATTGGTATCGACCACCGCGATCACCGGGATGCCGAGCTTCTTGGCTTCCTTGATGGCGATGTCTTCATGACCGATGTCGATCACGAACAACGCATCGGGCAGGCGATTCATTTCCTTGATGCCGCCCAGGCTGGCTTCCAGCTTGTCGCGCTCGCGGCGCAGGCCCATCACTTCGTGCTTGACCAGCTTCTCGAAGGTGCCGTCGCTTTCAGCGGCTTCCAGTTCCTTCAGGCGCGATACGGATTTCTTGATGGTGGCGAAGTTGGTCAGCGAGCCGCCCAGCCAACGCTGGGTCATGTAGGGCATGCCGCAACGGGTCGCTTCTTCCTTGACCGCCTCGCGCGCGCTGCGCTTGGTGCCCACGAACAGGATGATGCCGCGCTTCTGGGCCACGCCGCTGATGAAGTTCATCGCGTCGTTGAACAGTGGGACGGTCTTTTCGAGGTTGATGATGTGGATCTTGCCGCGGGCGCCGAAGATGTACGGGCCCATCTTGGGATTCCAGTAACGGGTCTGGTGGCCGAAATGGACGCCGGCTTCCAGCATCTGGCGCATGGTGATCTGGGGCATTGCTTTTGAACTCCTGGAATGGAACCCGCGCCGGGTTGGATGATGGCGCTGCAGCCTGTCCGTGAGGGAAGCTGCGGGGTTCCGGGGTTGAGCCTCGCTGTCGTCACTGCGTCCGAACTCCTTGCGGAGCACCCCGGCGCAGGGGTTGTCGACAGCTGTGGATTTGCCGATAGCGCCCGGCATGGCGTTGGTAAAGCC
>JBBSTP010000161.1:0-5211 GCA_038235795.1 Lysobacterales bacterium
ACAGCGGCGTGCGGAGCGCAATGCCGAAGCGCCGGATCCACGCGAACAAATAATGGACCGCATGCAGCAACCGCGCCAGCAGCAAGTCGAGCGCCAGTCTTATCAACTGCCGCGACGAAATGAGCGCCAGTTTCGACTGGGCGAGGATGAGTCGCGCACGCGGCGGGCCCAGGCCGAGCGTCTGGGCGACGAACGTCGTAGTCACCAGCGCCGCGAGGATGAGCTGAACGATCGGCGCGACGACCGACGCGTTGATCGCAGGGAGGACGGGCGCAATGATCGAAACGACGATGCCCGGCGCAATGAAGGCCGCGATCACGGTAACGATTCCTCGCGCGAGCGCTTGGCACGTGAACAGCAGCGACGTTTGATCGAGCAACAGCGCAAGCATGCGATCAGCTGGCAGCACAACGAATCTGCACGCCGCTGGCAGATCGAGCAGCGCACGCGGGAACTGCAGCGCCAGCGCCGCAACGCGCAGTATCGCTACCAGCAGGACTACTACCGCCGCTGGTTGGTACAGCAGTCGCGCTGGAATGCGTCGCGCTACAACTACGGCAACGACCCTTACTACTACACAGCGTCCAACTATCGTTATGGCTATGGCGGCAACTCGTACAACACCAACCAGTACGGTGCCCAGCTCCTGCAGAAAGCCGTTCGCGATGGTTACCAGGAGGGCTACTACGCCGGTCGCGCCGACCGCCAGGATGGCTGGCGCTTCGATTACCGCAACAGCTATGCCTACCAGGATGGCAGCTACGGTTACAACGGCTACTACGTCAGCCAGAACGACTACCGGTACTACTTCCGCCAGGGCTTCCAGCGCGGCTACAACGATGCCTTTTACGGCCGCAACCAGTACGGACGGTACGACAGCCGCAACGGGTTGGCGGTCATCCTTCCAGTCATCCTGAGCGCAGTGCTGGGTTTCCAGAACTACTGAGCCAGTCACTTCCGCTCTAAGTCAACGCCCGGCCTTGGCCGGGCGTTTTTGTGATCAACGCAGCTGGCTGTCCTTGCTGCCGCGGCGGTTGTAGCCGCTCGTCCCCGCCTCAATGTCGCGCGCCTCCTGGCAAGGCACGCACAGCCGCACGCCTGGCATCGCCTCGCGCCGCGCTTCCGGGATCGGGCTGTCGCATTCCTCGCAGTGCTCCAGACCCGGACCACTGGGCAATTGACTGCGTGCGCGCTTGATCGCGTCCTTGACGGTCGCATCAATCTGGTCCTGGACAGCACCATCACCTGCCCAACCGGTCGCCATCAATGCATCTCCCCACTTGCCGGTGCGTACCGGAATTATATCGACAGCACATTGCATGAATCCTGCCTGATCCTGAGGTTGAATTCAGGCGAGCAGGAGCCACCCACTCGCCGATAATCACTTTCACGATTGATCGCGGCGGCGCTGTTACGAGTGCAGTGCGATCAGTGAAACGCGCAGGCTGGCGTCTTCCAGCATCTGGCGCAGGCGACGTTCGACTTCGGCAAGATCAGTGATCTTCTGCGGCCCGTACAACGAATAAATCGGGCGATCCGCCGTCCCCAGCCCGGCGGGGACATGCCGGCTGACCGCGACTTTGGACGTCTGGCAGGCACGCGCCCACATCGCCTGCAACGCACTGGGACTGATGCTCTGGTCGTTGCCCAGGGTGAACTTGAACAACTCGATCTGGGAATTCATCCGCACACTCATACCGGGTGCCTGAGTATGCGCGCTTTTGGCCTGCCGGGCGGGCGCCATGCGACGCGTTCCAGGTCGGGTTAGGATGCAAGCCTGCACTACGACTACGCCTGCATCGCATTGTCCGTGCTGCCGGTGCCGCGCGTCCCGCGTGACCGTATCTGGTCGCCCGCCTCGCTTCCCTCACCGCGCCATCGCCGCCAACGGGCGACACCCTCCAGGAAGCGCCGTGACCGGTTACGACACCCGCATCATCAACGTCCATGTCGGTGGACAAACCTATGCGCTGCGCGTGCTCAGCGACCACCAGCAGTTCGCCGATCCCGACGGGCATGGCCAGCGCATGGGCATCTCGTCCGCACAGTGGAGTTTGTTCGGCCAACTTTGGCCCGCCGGGCGTTTGCTGGCTCAGGCGATGCACCGCATCGATATCCAGGGCAAGCGTATCCTCGAACTTGGTTGCGGCATCGGCCTGGCCAGCCTGGTCCTGCAGCGCCGTGGTGCGGACGTGGTCGCGTCGGACGTGCATCCACTGGCGGAGTCATTCCTGGCCTACAACGCGGCGTTCAACCAGCTACCTGCGGTGCATTACCGGCAGATGCGCTGGGACCGTCCGCTGCCGACGCTGGGCGACTTCGACATGATCGTAGCCAGCGATGTGCTGTATGAACGCGACCATGCAACGCTGCTGGCCAGCGTGGTGGAGCGGCATGCACGCCCGAGCGCCGAGGTCGTCGTCACCGACCCCGGTCGCGGCAACAGCGCGCCATTCACTCGCATGCTGGCCACGCAGGGTTTCGAAGTGACCCGGGAACGCTGCGCGATGGACGACAATGACGCCGGGCTCGGGCGTGGCAACGTCCTGCGCTATGTGCGCGTCGATACCACCGCGCAATCGGGCTGAACCTACGCCACCTTGGCAGTCCACGACACCGCAGCAACCGGATCGGTTGTATAAGAGAGCCACACCACCGGAGCCGCCCCATGATCCTGACCCGCGCCCTGGCCACACTCGGACTGATCGGCACCCTCGCCCTTGTTTCCACCGCGAGTGCTGCGCTCAAGGTTGGCGCCAAGGCGCCTGCGTTCAGCGCACCGGCCTATCTTGCCGGCGAAACGTTCACCTTCAAACTTGCCGACGCCCTGAAGAAAGGTCCGGTGGTGGTGTATTTCTTCCCGGCCGCGCATACCTCGGGCTGCAACGTCGAAGCCCATCTGTTTTCCGAGGCGATCGATAAATTCAAGGCGCAGCACGCCACCGTGATCGGGGTGACCGCCGGCAATACCGATGAGCTTGCTGATTTCTCCAGGGAAACCGAACATTGCGGCGGTAAATTCGCCGTGGCCGCCGATGCGGGCGCGAAGATCGCCAAGCAGTACGAGGTGCTGCTCAAGCTCAAGCCGGGCTGGTCGAACCGCACCTCATACGTGATTGCCAAGGATGGAACGATCGCACATGCATACTCCGCGATGAGCCCGAACCAGCACGTCAAGGAAACCCTGGACGCGGTCATCGCACTGGCCAGGAAGTAGCCACAGCTGCTCGCTGGTTTCGCGCGGAGCGAGGCAAGATCCAACCAAGGACCGTGGTCGCGCGGGGTAATTGGGGTGGGCGTCTCGCTGGTGGTGTTTTTCCTTTCACGGCAGCAGAATTCGATACCCGCGACGTTGCGGATTGCGTGAAACAAATACGGGTTCACCCTGCACTACCCGCCGATCGTGGCCCTGGACAGCAGGCGTATGCTCTGAGCGGCAGCGGTAACCCGTGGTGGCTTACAATGGTCGCACCCAAACACAGGTTGGATTAATGGCAAAGCCAAATTATTCGTTCGAAAAGCGCCAGCGCGAGCTGGCCAAGCAGAAAAAGCAAGACGAAAAAGAAGCGAAGAAACGCGCCGAACGCGAGGCCGCCAAGGCCGCCAAGGGCGACGAGGAACCCGCCTCCGAGGAATGAGCGATGGCGCCACTGCAACGCAGGCCTCACGCATCCGGGTGGGCGCCGATTCCTTTGGCAGTGCGGTCATCAGGTTCGTCTGTTCCCACCGGCGAGCTCACTCGAGCGCCGACCCATCCTTGCGCGTGAACGCACCACCCACGGGAAGGTGCATGTCGATGTCGGGGTAATGGCAGGCGCGGGACGGCGGTCGTCCGATCACCAGGAACACACAATCGGCGTCGCCGCCGTTGCGCAGGCAATGGCCATTACCATCGCCTTTGGGGAATACCGCGATGTCGCCCGGCTGCATGACGGTTTCGCCATCGTCGTCGACCAGGATTGCATGGCCCGAGAGCATGACAACCAGCTCATCCTCGCCTTCGTGCCAATGCCGCTGCGCCGACCATGCTCCCGGCTTGAGGATCACATGGCTGGCGCCGAAATCGCTGAGTCCGGCCACGGGTGCAAGGCGCCGGTACCAGCGTCCGGCGACGACGTCGGCGTACGCAGATGGATAGCCCGTGGCGTTGGCCAGGTCGATGGATGACAGGTCGAGTTTCGGCATGGCCAGTCGCTGTAGTGAAATCAGTACTGGGTGCAAGATTACGCCTGCGGAAGCCCTGATTCGCCTCGGCAATGACCTGCATCAAGGCAAATCCTGGGCATTGGCCCCATCATCGATCCTGACAATGCGGCGGAAACTTTTCACATGCCGCTTGCACTGCTGTTTCCACTATTCGGCCACACTAATCTGGAGTGCTTCCTCATGTTCAACCTGCGAACAACCCTCTTGGCAGCTGCCTGCGTGCTCGCGCTGGGCGCTTGTAGCGACAACAACCCGCCACCAGCGGAACCGCTGGCAACCACGCCAGCCGCCACCGCAACGGTTCCCGTTGCGCCCGCCGCGGAACCTGTTGCTGGAGCCGCAACGGTCGCGCCAACCGCAATTGCCAGCGATGCAAAGGGCGCCGCAGTCATCACCGACTGCGCCACCACGATCAACGGCAGTGATGCGATGCAGTACGACGTGTCCTCGATCACCGTGCCGAGCTCGTGCGCGCAGTTCACGATCAAGTTGACCCACAGCGGCCAGATGCCGGTCGCGGCGATGGGTCACAACGTCGTGATCAGCACCACTGCCGACATGCAGGGCATCGTCAACGACGGCATGGGTGCCGGCGTCGCAAGTGACTACCTGAAAGCCGGCGACGCCCGGGTCATTGCCCATACCAAGTTGATTGGTGGCGGTGAAAGCGCGTCGGTGACGTTCGACACCAGCAAGATCAAGGGTGCCGGCCCGTTCGAGTTCTTCTGCAGCTTCCCCGGCCACAGCTCGATGATGAAGGGCACGATCAGCGTCGGCTGAGTCACCAGCTACGGCCCCGCAATCCGGCGTTCCCGATGTCCGATTTTCTTCCCGAAGCGTTGCCCGAACCCATGCGCCTCGCCCATCGCGTCGCCACGCTATTCAGCTGTTCGCGCGACGATGCCGAGCACTACATCCGCAACGGCTGGGTGTCGGTGGATGGCAAGGTCGTGGAAGCGCCGCAACACCCGGTGACGGTGGAGTTGATCGAACTGCACGGCGGCG
>JBBSTP010000162.1:0-5210 GCA_038235795.1 Lysobacterales bacterium
GATCTCGGCGCTGATCCACGCCGCGACCATGGTCACCGCCGGCATCTTCATGGTGGCGCGGATGTCGCCGCTGTTCGAGCTGTCGCCGGCCGCACTCAACTTCATCCTGTTCATCGGCGCCACCACGGCGTTCTGGACCGGCCTGATCGGCATGGTTCAGAACGACATCAAGCGCGTCGTGGCCTATTCCACGCTATCGCAGCTGGGTTACATGACGGTGGCGCTGGGCCTGTCCGCGTACTCGGCGGCGGTCTACCACCTGATGACGCACGCGTTCTTCAAGGCGCTGCTGTTCCTGGCTGCCGGCAGCGTGATCATCGGCATGCACCACGAGCAGGACATGCGCAAGATGGGCGGCCTGCGCAAGTACATGCCGATCACTTTCGTCACCAGCGTGATCGGCACCCTGGCCCTGGTCGGCATGCCGTTCTTTAGCGGGTTCTATTCCAAGGACACGATCATTGAAGCTGCGCAGCACCACGCCAGTGAGCACGGCGACTGGGTGGCGCAGTACGCCAACATGGCGGTGCTGCTGGGCGTGTTCGTGACCAGCTTCTACAGCTTCCGCTTGCTGTACATGACGTTCTTCGGCGAGGAGCGTTTCCATGAGTCGCTCGCGCACGGGGATCATGGACATGACCAAGCCGCTGCCGTCCATGGCGAGACAGTTACGGAATCCGAGCACCAGCCCGGCCCTCCGTGGCCGGGCGTTCACGGGCATGCGCCAGTGGCGCATGAAACCCCCGCTCACCCACACGAATCTCCATGGGTGGTGACGCTGCCGCTGATCCTGCTGGCGATCCCGTCGATGCTGATCGGCTTCTTGACTGCCGGCCCGATGCTGTTCGGCACCGACATGATGGGCCACGAACAACAGCTGCCGTTCTTCCTTGGCGCGATCGATGTGTTGAAGGAGAACGACGTGTTCGCTGCGCTGGCCCGGGAGTGGCATGGCCCGGTCGCGTTCGCGCTGCATGGTTTCGTGGCGCCCGCATTCTTCCTGGCGCTGATGGGCTTTTTCGCAGCGACCCTGCTGTACCTGGTCATGCCGGAATGGCGCAAGAGCGTCACCCGCACGCTGGCGTGGCCGATCCGGGTGCTGGAGAACAAGTACTACATGGACGATCTGTGGATCGGCGGCCTCGCCGGCGGCAGCATGCGCCTGGGCAAGTTTTCGCGCCTGTTCGACAGCAAGGTGATCGATGGCGCGGCGGTCAATGGCACGGCTGGAGCGGTCGGCCTGGTCGCAAGCGTGGTCCGCAAGCTGCAGTCCGGCTATCTGTACCACTACGCCTTCGCCATGATCCTGGGCCTGGTCGCGCTGCTGGCGCTGGCCAACCACTACTGGCTGTGAGTTCGATGACTTCAGGATGGAAACTTCAAGCGTGACCCATTGGCCCCTGCTAAGCCTGCTGATCTGGCTGCCGATCCTCGGTGGTTTCCTGACCATGATGGTGGGCAACGCGCGCCCGAAGGTGGCGCGTTGGGTGGCGCTGGCGGTGGCGCTGGCGACGCTTGCGCTGAGCATCCCGCTGCTGGCCGGATTCGACCTCGGCGGCGACGTCATGCAGTTCGTCGAGCGACATGCGTGGATCCCGACCTATGCGATCGAATACAACCTCGGCGCGGACGGCATCTCGCTGGCGTTGATCGGGCTGACCACGCTGACTACGGTGCTGGTGCTGATCGGGGCGTGGACCGCGATCGACAAGCGCGTCAGCCAGTACTACGCCGCATTCCTGATCCTTGAAGGGCTGATGATCGGCGTGTTCAGCGCGATGGACGCGTTGCTCTTCTACGTGTTCTTCGAAGGCATGCTGATCCCGATGTTCATCATCATCGGCGTGTGGGGCGGCCCGCGTCGCGTGTACGCCTCGGTGAAGTTCTTTCTCTACACGTTCCTCGGCTCGGTGTTCATGCTGGTCGGGCTGGTCTACCTGTACCTGAAAAGCGGCAGCTGGCAGCTGGCAGACATGGCCGCGCAGCCGCTGAGCATGACCGAGCAGACCTGGCTGTTCTTCGCGTTCCTGGCCGCATTCTCGGTCAAGGTGCCGATGTTCCCGGTCCACACCTGGTTGCCGGACGCCCACGTCGAGGCGCCGACCGGAGGTTCGGTGATCCTGGCCGCGATCATGCTGAAGATCGGCGGCTATGGCTTCATCCGCTTCGTGCTGCCGATCGTGCCCGATGCCGGCCACCACTACGCCTGGCTGGTGATCACGTTGTCGTTGATCGCAGTGGTCTACGTCGGCATGGTCGCCCTGGTGCAGGAGGACATGAAAAAGCTGATCGCCTATTCGTCGGTCGCGCACATGGGCTTCGTGACCCTCGGCACCTTCATCGCGTTCGCGCTGGTACGCGATGCTGGCGCGCAGGACGCCGCGCGGCTGGGCCTGCAGGGTGCGATGGTGCAGATGATCTCGCACGGCTTCATTTCCGGCGCGATGTTCTCCTGTGTCGGCGTGCTGTACGACCGCATGCACACCCGCATGATCCGCGACTACGGCGGCGTGGCCAACACGATGCCGTGGTTTGCCGCGTTCTGGGTGCTGTTCGCGATGGCCAATTCCGGCTTGCCGGGCACCAGCGGGTTTGTTGGCGAGTTCATGGTGATCCTGGCGGCGTTCCAGCAAAACCCGCTGGTCGCCTTCGCCGCGGCGCTCACCCTGATCATCGGTGCCGGCTACACCCTGTGGCTGACCAAGCGGGTGATCTGGGGGGAGGTCGGCAATGCCCACGTGGCCGCGCTCGAAGACATCAATATGCGCGAGTGGGTCGTGCTTGGCGTGTTCGCCATCGGTGTGATCGCGCTGGGCGTCTACCCGAAACCCTTGACCGACCTGATGGAGCCGTCCATCGCGCAACTGGCGAGCCAGCTCGCCGCGACCAAGCTCTGAGGTGGATGTCCAGATGATGCAGAACCTGCCCACCGCCGCCGACCTGATGCCGCTACTGCCGGAACTGGTGTTGCTCGGCGCCGCCTTCGTGCTGCTGATGCTCGACCTGTTCCTTAGCGAAAAGCAGCGCGTGATCACCCATGTGCTGGCCATCACCAGCCTGATGGTGGTCGCGGTGATGGTCATCACTGGCGTGGGCGGGCAGGGCACGGTGCTGTCCGGCATGTTCATCCGCGACGGCATGGCCGACGTGCTCAAGGTCGGCGCCTGCCTGGTGTCCGCGATGGCCCTGATTTATGCCTGGCCATTCCTGCGCGAGCGCGGCCTGTACAAGGGTGAAGTGGCGGTTTTGGTTCTGTTCGCGGTGGCGGGCATGATGCTGCTGATCTCCGCTGGCAGCCTGGTGATGGTGTACCTGGGCTTGGAAATGTTGGCGCTGTGCTCCTACGCATTGGTTGCGATCGACCGCGACAGCCCGGTCGCCTCGGAAGCGGCGATGAAGTATTTCGTGTTGGGTGCGTTGGCCTCGGGCATGCTGCTGTACGGCATGTCGCTGGTGTACGGCGCGACCGGCAGCATCGACCTGGTGACCATCAGTGCCGCCGCTGCGGGCATCGCGCAACCGACGATGCTGCTGGCCGGCGTCGCGTTCATGGTCGCCGGCATCGCCTTCAAATTCGGCGCGGCACCGTTCCATATGTGGCTTCCGGACGTCTACCAAGGCGCACCGACCCCGATCACCCTGTTCATCGGTTCCGCCCCGAAACTGGCCGCATTCGCGATGGCGATCCGCCTGCTCGACCTTGGCGCCGGTCCGCTCAGCGATCAATGGCAGCCACTGCTGGCAGGCCTTGCCGCACTGTCCTTGGTGATCGGTAACCTGATCGCCCTGGTGCAGACCAACCTCAAGCGCATGCTGGCGTACTCCACGGTTTCGCACGTGGGCTTCCTGTTCATGGGGCTGGCCGGCGGCGGCGCTGACGGCAACGCGGCGGCGATGTTCTATGCGCTGAGTTATTCGATCATGGCGGCCGCCGCATTCGGCGCGATTGTCGTGCTGTCACATCGAGGCTTCGAAGCCGACCGCATCGATGATTTCAAAGGCTTGAATGCGCGTGATCCGTGGACCGCGGGCCTGGTGCTGTGCGTGATGGCCTCGCTGGCGGGCGTGCCGCCGTTCCTGGGCTTCTGGGCCAAGCTGGTCGTGTTGCGCGCGGCGCTACAGGGCGACCTGCTGTGGCTGGCCATCGTCGGCATCATCAGTGCAGTGATCGGCGCGTTCTACTACCTGCGCGTGATCAAGGTGATGTATTTCGATGAACCCACGGGCGAACCCGTGCAGCCACGCAAGGACCCGGCGTTGCAAGTGGTGTTCGGCGTCAATGCACTATGCTTGCTGGCGTTCGGTCTGTTCTGGAATCCACTCATGGCATGGTGCCAGCAGGCATTTGCCTGAAGGACCGATGACGCGCCCCAGGTCATTTCGGCTTGCAAAGAAATCCGGGACACCGCATAATTCCGCTTCTGCTGCGGGGTGGAGCAGTCTGGCAGCTCGTCGGGCTCATAACCCGAAGGTCGCAGGTTCAAATCCTGCCCCCGCTACCAGTCCCACGGACTGGCGAAAAGGCTCCTCGGAGCCTTTTTTGTTTTGAACGGCAGTGGTCAACGGTGGTGGTTTTTTCGGCATCTCGTGGACGAAGGCAATACGGGCTTTGCAGGTGCGCCGATGAGGGCGCATCCGCACCGGAATCCAGCGGTATCGGACCAGGGCCCAATGGGCCCTTTTTGTTTTTGTATTGTTGTTCTCGTGATAACGCGGGTTTCCGAAACCAGGATGTGTTCAATACAACATGACGGACAAGGCTGAGGACATTGCGGCACTGCTGGACCCGACGGTGACGTCGCTGGGACTGGAGTTGCTCGGCATCGAATACCTGCCCGCACCGGGCGGCGCGACCGTGCGCCTGTATATCGACGTGCCGCAGGCCGATGGCACCGAACGTTTTGTCGGCATCGAGGACTGTGAAGCGGTGAGCCGCGAGGTCTCCGCGCAACTCGATGTCGAAGACCCGATTACGGCCAACTACACGCTTGAAGTGTCGTCGCCCGGGCTTGATCGTCCGCTGTTCAGCGCCGCGCAGTTCGCGCGCTACATCGGCGAGTCTGCCAAGGTCACGTTGAAGCTGCCGCAGGACGGCCGCCGTCGCCTGCAGGGCGCGATCCTCAGGGTCGAAGGCGAGACCATCGCGTTCGCACTCGACAACGCCGAATTCGTGGTGGACGCCGGCAACATCGACAAGGCGCGCCTGGTCC
>JBBSTP010000163.1:0-5127 GCA_038235795.1 Lysobacterales bacterium
CCGACATCGGCGCCGGCAGCCGCGGCGCCAGCATGGGGCCCGAGGCGTTGCGTGTGGCCGGCATTGCCGAGCGGCTGGCGGCATTGGGTTTGACCGTGCGCGACGCAGGCAACTTGCGCGGCCCAGAAAACCCCTGGCAGCCCGCGCAGGATGGCCACCGACATCTGCATGAAGTGGCCGCCTGGTGCCAACTGGTTTTTGATGCCACCCGCGCCGAACTGGCACAAGGCGCGCTGCCGGTGCTGCTCGGCGGTGACCACAGCATGGCCGTCGGCTCGATCAGCGCCATTGCCCAGCACTGCCGCACCCATCATCGGAACTTGCGCGTGCTCTGGCTCGACGCGCACGCCGATTTCAACACCGCCGCGCTGACCCCCAGCGGCAATACCCACGGCATGCCGCTCGCGTGCCTGTGCGGCAACGGCCCGCCGGAACTCGTCAACATCGGCGGCCACAGCGCACAGCAGCCCGCATTGGACCCCTGCGAGATCCGCCAACTCGGCATCCGCAGCGTCGATGCCGGTGAGAAAAAACTGGTGCACGCCACCGGCATTGACGTGTACGACATGCGCTTCATCGACGAGGTCGGCATGCGCCAGACGATGGTGCAGGTGCTGGCCGGCGTGGATGCCAACACGCACCTGCACGTGAGCTTCGACGTCGATTTTCTGGATGCCGACATTGCTCCTGGCGTGGGCACCACGGTGCGCGGCGGCCCGACGTATCGTGAAGCGCAACTCTGCATGGAAATGATCGCTGACAGTGGCTGCCTGGGTTCCCTCGACATCATGGAACTCAACCCCGCGCTCGACGTGCGCAACCGCACGGCCGAGATTGCGGTGGAACTGGTGGAGAGCCTGTTCGGGAAGACTACGTTAATGCGGCAAAGCAGGATTTGAGGTGGCCCGGGCAACAGGGCAGCCGACTTTGAAACCGGCAGCCGCAATAGAGCAAAGCGCACCGACCCAGTAAAAAAGTCCCGGCCGGTTGGTCTCCTGCGGCGCCACCCTGGCCGAGAAACGGCATCCGCCCCGCTTCCGGAAATGACCTCGGCAACCGCGGCAGGACCCGACCTCGGGAACATCCCTTGCAGTCGGTGAGTCCACCCCACACAACGCCAATGTAGGAGAGTCAGACCAATGAACCCGCAACCAGCCACGCTCCGCCGCACGAACGCCAGACGAACCGCCGTCTTCGGACTGACCGGGCTGCTCGTGCTGTCGCTGTCAACGCCGCTGCAGGCGCAGAGCCACAAGAAGTCCGTCGGCGGCTACACCCTGCGCAGCAGCGTGGCACCCACCACCGCCGTCGCCGAAAGCGCCCTGGCGAACTACGGGATCGAACCGGCGCCCCGTCGTGCGTTGCTGGACGTCGTCGTGCTGAAGAACAAAAAACAGGGCGTGGGCCCCACGGTGCTCGCCGACGTCGAAGCGCATGTGCGCACATTGGCCGGAATGAAGCGCACGATCGACCTGCGCAGCGCCAGCGCCAATGGCCGCACGTCCTATGTCGGCGTGTTCGAGCACGCGGACGGCGAGGTACTGGACTTCAAGATCGTCGCGGTGCCGGAAGGCACCGACAAGAAGATCGTGCTGCGCTACCAGGACAAAATGCGGCCCTGAACGAAAATGCGTCTGCCCTTCGGGCGCGCCGCGACCGGCGCCGACGCATCGATCTCACGCGGCCCGCCGATCGATGCCGTCACCCACCGAGACCGTACTGGAAGGAATTTTCATGAACTTGGCCCAAACCCATCGTCAGCCTCTGATCGGTGCACTGATCGCCTGCGCATCCGTGGCAGCCAGCGCTCAGGTGCCGCCGGCCGCGGGGAACGCAGCGCCGGGGGCGGCTCAGGCCGCGATCCGAGCACCTTCGAGCGCAGAGTCCGCGGAAAGCGCCTTGAAAGCGCGGTATCTGGTCACCGAAGCGGTCCAGGTCATCGGCAGGCTCAAGCAGCAAGCGCGCACGGCCGAGTTGCTGCAGCAGGCCAAGGGCATCTTCATCGTGCCCGGGTATGGCCGCGTTTCGATGGTGTCGCAGGGCGGCCCGGGTGTGCTGACGACCCGCGCCGATGGCGGCGCCTGGAGCAACCCGGTTTTCTACACGCTGGCCGGTATCAGCGTCGGCTCCAAAACCGGGCGCGCCGACGGGCCGGTGGTGTGGTTCCTGATGACGCAGAACGCAGTCGAGACATTCCGGACGAACAGTGATTTCTCGCTCGAACGCGAAGCCGGTTTGACGGTTGCGAACATCGCACGCCGGGCCAGCGTGGACGACAAATCGGTCCGGGACGTCATCACATGGTCGAGTGCCGAAGGTGCTTTTGCAGGCGCTTCGGCCGGTGTGACCGACGTGAAGCTCGACCGTGACGCCACCAGCGCCTATTACGGCCTGCCGGCCGTGGTGCCTGCGCAGGTGCTGGATGGGGCGGTGGTCAATCCCTATTCGAATGTTTTGGGGACGGTGTTGAGTCGGTGAGGGATGCCGGCCGAGCGTGCGAACACACGTCGACCGGTTGCACGAACTGCGGCATCGTGCATCTGCCAAGTTGAGTGATCGGGTGTGAAACCCAATGCGCCTATCAGACGCACGTCGGTGCGCACAAACCGGCGGAATGTGCTTGCCGTGTTTGTCGGCCATGCCTGAGCATGGGACTGCCTTGGCCCCCCCTCACGGGCGCGAGACAAGATGAGCAGCTCAATCCTGCAGGTGGATGCTGCGACTCTTTGCTCATCTTGATGGTTGCGTTGTAGTCGGCGCAAGGCCAGCCTTCAGATGCTTCAAGCAACGACCGCAAGACCTTTCTTCTGCACCAAGTGCAGGAGCTTCAAGGCGGTGCCAGTCGGGCGTTTCTGGCCAATTTCCCATTTCTGGACGGTAGAGACACTTGTGTTCAAGAAAGCGGCAAACACCGCTTGGCTGACCTGCGTGCCTTCGCGAATGCGCTTAATCTCAAGCGGCTCGAGCGGTTCCACCGGCGGCAGGCAGAGACGGTCGAACTCTCGTAACGTCATCTGGTCCATGACGCCGGCTGCGTGCAGCCCACTCGCTGTCTCGTGGACGGCTTCAAGAATTGCTGACTTTGTCTTGCGGATCACACATTCACCTTGATCAGTTCGCCGGCTGCTTCGGCCTTGGTCATGGCCTCAGAAGGAAGTCCGAGTAGATGCTCAGCCAATCGCTTGAGGGCCACCTGCTCGTCTTTGTCAATGTTGGCGCGGTCGTTCTTTGAGAATCCGAACACAAATACCCAGCGGTCGCCGCGGTTGGTGACGACCAGCGTACGAAAACCACCGCTTTTGCCCTGTCCCGCCCTGGCGATGCGCTTCTTTAGCAAGCTGCTGCCGAGATCGGCTTCAAAAAGACCGGCAGCCATCTCTTCAACTGCAGCACACAACGCCTGATCGCTCAATCCCTCTGTGCTCGCCCAGCGGTGGAACCACTTGTTCTTGTAGATTGGCATCGATAACTCATTCTATAGCACTCGGTGCTATAAAAAAACGGCTTGAAGACTCATCATCCTGGTAAATCGATTGTCCAAGGGGCTTGCCGAGATCGCGGCCCGGCACGGGCTCCCCCCAACGCTAGGACGCGCGCGACCACTCATTGATTTGGACAGCGGTATGATTTATATTCCGTGTATGGAATACTAGCGCCGATGAGCTGGGACGTTGAGAACACCGATGAGTTTGGAGGCTGGTTCGTTGATCTGAGCGAGACCGATCAGGATGCGATCGACTTCACCGTCGATCTGCTGATGGTGCAGGGGCCGAACCTACGCTTTCCGCATTCGTCCGGGATCAACAAGTCGCGGCACTCGCACCTGCGCGAGCTGCGGATTCAAAGCGAGGGAAGGCCGCTGCGTATCTTCTACGCCTTCGATCCGAGACGATCGGCGATCCTGCTGATCGGCGGCGACAAGACCGGGGACGACCGTTTCTACGAACGGATGATCCCGCTCGCGGACGATCTCTACGACGTGCATCTGACGGAATTGAAGCAGGAAGGATTATCGAGATGAGCGGACATCGCCCGTTTGCCGACCTCAAGAAAGACTGGAGCCCCGAACGCCTCGCGCGCAGCGAGGCTCGCAAGGCGAAGCTGAACGCGGAAATGGTCAGCCTCGAACAACTGCGCGAAGGGCTGGGTATCAGCCAGGAGGAACTGGCAAGCGTGATGGAGGTGCAACAGCCCGCCATCTCGAAGCTCGTCCGCCGCCCTGACATGAAGGTCAGCACCTTGCGCGACCTGATCGCGGCGATGGGCGGCGAGCTGCACATCACCGCGACGTTCTCCGATCGGTCGGTCGAGATTGGCAATTTCACGGCCGCTTCCTGAATTGGCCATACCTCTGCTTGGCCTAACCCCAAGGCCATGAGCACGGCTGCAACAGCCGGCAAATTGATCGAGGTGCAATGCGACGCGAAAGGACAAAGTCGGCGATTCTTGAAGCCGTTCACGAGACGGCGAGGGGACTGCACGTCGCCGGTGTGATCGGTCGGGTCACCCTACGCGAATTCCGATCGCCTGTGCCTGCCGCCCGTTGAGCCACTGCAGCCGCGCGAGGCCAGGCGCATTTGCGAAGGCACGCATGTCAGTCAAGCCGTGTTCGCCGCGTTGCTGAACACAAACCTTTCGACGGTCCAAAAATGGGAGATTGGTCAGAAGCGTCCGACCGGAACGGCACTGAAGCTGCTGCACTTGAAGCAGCTTCAGGGGCTGGAGGTGGGCGAGTAGTTGATGAAATTGATGGATTGCACCAGCCCTCTTAACTGGAACTGCCCGTCTGCCGAGACGTGACGATGGCTCGGCAGAACAGCCAGGCGTCCGGCATCACACAAAACTGGGCCGACATGATCGCGGCAGGGCAGCTACCGCAGTTCCTCAGATCAGCGACCAGTCATCTCCAGGCATCTGACAACCCGCACGCTTGGGCAACTCGGAGAGCACTGCATTCAGTAGGAATGACGCTTGCTTCATAACACTGTAAGCACGCGGCGATCCCATCTTGACGACGGCGTGCTTGTTCGATCAGGCGGTTGGCAGCGGCGTCCAGCTATGCGGCAGTAGCTCGGCAATGCGGCTGGCCGGCTGGGTCGGCAACCGCTCGAGCACGTCCTTGAGGTA
>JBBSTP010000164.1:0-5099 GCA_038235795.1 Lysobacterales bacterium
CCCCGGCGGCCGCTTGCTGCTGCTGGAACATGGCTTGGCACCCGAGCCCGGGGTGGCGCGCTGGCAGCACCGGCTCGACGGCCTGCAGCAGGTGCTGGCCTGCGGCTGCCACCTGGTGCGGCCGATGGCCGCACTGGTCGCTGCGCAAGGCTTTGAAATACAGCAGCTGCGAGCGTTCTATCTGGCGGGTGTGCCGCGTCCCTATGGCTGGATGACGCTGGCCGAGGCGGTCAGCACTGGCTGAATTTCAGCGCGTCGTCAGCCGCTGCGCACTCGAGATAGCAGCGGGTCGAAGCGTGCTCATCCCATTGCCTCCAAGCGCGGGGCGAAATCCAGAAAAAGGAGGACTTCATCTTGGTTCTGTAGCAGCGCGCATCTGCAGCTCGTCGATCCAATGTGCGCTCGGGCAGCGCCAGCGCTCGGAAGCAGCCTGATCACGAAGTTCGGAATTTACTTCGCACAGTTCCCAGCTCGTTGATTTCAGGAATGTATTTTTCGACCCTTAGCTGCAACCCTTTCAAGGTCTTCACTGGCCCATGCGAAGGCCACTGCGTGGTTTTTTCATCCTGCTGATTAGCGGCGTCGCCTACATCGTATTCAGCGAACGGCGCAACGTCTATCGTTTGGGCTCGTGGGCTCGTGGGCTTACGCCGACGGCATACCGACAATCTGGGGCATCGGCGTCGCACCGATCGCGCAATGGATGGTTGTGCCAAGTGCTCACGCTTTGGATCTACAGCCGTTCTCGAGGCGTTGGTTGGTCGGCGAGACTTACTCGCAGCGCAGAGCATATGTGAAGGCATTGGCGCGTCGATGTCCGATTCAAGACGAATTTTTATCACTGGGAACGATAGGCTTGTTGCCTGTGCTCTCCAGCGTGTAGCGGTGTTTTCTTGCCGGCGCACATATAATTCGAGCGTGGTTCATCTCTTGCGCAAAGCACTTTTCTGGCTTGTTCTCCTCGCGCTTCCCCTTCAAGGATTCGCGTTGGGCCAGATGCCGTCGTGCGGTACTGGAAGCATGGAGATGGAGGCGTCTGCATCGCAGGCTTTAGCTACGCCTGTTCAGGCAGGGGCCCATGCTGACGTCCTGCCTATAGGGGCTGATGAGCGTGATGCGATGGGGTGTGATTTGGTCCAGATGTCGATGGCCCATTGCGCCGTATCGGTTGCAGGTGCTGCCGCACCTGCCATGACTTCCACTCCCTTCGTTGTGATTCCAAAGCCGATAGCTGCAGCGCCGCAATCGCAGCCGGGATTAGCCGACGCTGGCTTTTTCACCGACGCTCCGGAGCGTCCTCCTCGACTGCTCACTGCCTAAGCAGGCTCTGGGCACGTGCCGGCGTAAAAGTGCCGCTTGCGTGAACTTGGTTGCGACCTTGCTACTACAAGGTTGTTGTACCCGACCGCATCTCTAGCCTGTTTCGGGCTTCTCCTGCTTCCATAGATCGTCCCCGAGCCTTGGTGCGCTTGAAGTCAGGCATCCAGCGCCAATAGTCAACGCTGCCGGCCTGACGTCGACTGCTCGGCTGAGCATCACTGTTGGCCGGTGGCACAGCTTCGACCTCACTTTTTTTCCTTTCATTTTCCCCCAGGAGGTACGCCATGAAATGCAATACCAACACCATGCTCAAGACCGCGGCGGGACTGGCTGTTATGGCGGGCGTCGTCTATTTAGCCGTGCCGACTGCACAAGCGTTCGTGCTGGCCAGCGCCCCCATTCTGATCGCACTGATCTGCCCGATCTCGATGCTCATCATGATGAAGATGATGAATTCGAACGGTGCCGAGGTGCGCAGCGTGACCGACAAATCTCCTTCGGATGCCAAGGCGCCCGATTCCGCGATGGTGGAGCCGTCACGCTAGGCGAGTCATGCTCTGCAGCCCAAGCGCGCTTCGCCGTTGCATCAGCAAAGTCTTGCGAGATAAGGCGAGGCGATGCAAACGCGGCGTGTCTCGGCGATTGGCCGACTTCGAGGACAAGCTCGTACTGCTGTTCTTCGGCTACGTCCATTGCCCGGACGTGTGCCCGACGACGCTAGCGGGCATGGCGACCGTGGTCCGGCTGCTGGGCGACGACGGCGATCGGGTGCAGGGATTGTTCGTCACGGTCGATCCAACGCGCGATACCCCGCAGGTTCTTGCGCGGTTTTCGTGCCCGCGTTCAAGCCGCATTTCCCGGGCCTCTACGCCGGTGAACAACCGATCAAAGCGCTGGCCAAGGATTTCGAAAGATCTTCTATCGCGCGCAAACAGCGAACGCCAAGGGCAGCTGCACCGTGGACCGCAGCGGCGACCTCATCATCCTCGACCAGATGCGACCCACCTTCAGCTGTTCGTCGGCGGGCCGAGAGATGGAGCCGCGATCGCAGCGGAAGCAATGGCCCATTTGAAGGAATGACAGCAACGCTGCACGATGACGCTGGATTCTCAAACCCCAACTTTCCCATTTCAATTTCAGGACAACCATGCGCTTAAAAACCTTCCGCATCCCTACTTCCGCTTTGCTCTTGACGCTCGGGGCATTCACTTCATTGCCTGCGTCTGCTGACAACGGCGCGACGCTCACCCACGTCCACGGCCTGTCGTTCAGCAACGACGGCAAGCAGTTGATGATTCCCAGCCATCACGGACTTGCCGTCTACCAGGACGGCAAGTGGTCCAAGGCCGCCGGCCCTCAGCACGACTACATGGGCTTTGCCGCGACGCGCGACACCCTGTACAGCAGCGGACACCCAGCGCCGGACTCCGGCTTACCCAACCCGTTCGGTCTGATCAAGAGCCGCGACGGCGGCAAGACCTGGCAGCAGCTCGGCCTTGAAGGCGAGTCGGACTTCCACACGCTGGCGACCAGCTACGGCACCCATGCCGTCTACGTCGTGAACCACCAGCGCAACTCGCGCATGGACTCGGCCGGCATCTACCACACGCGCAACGACGGATTGAAGTGGCAGCGCGCCGAAGGGAAGGGCCTTGACCCGAAGATCACGAGCCTGGCCGTGCACCCAACCGACGCCACAACCGTGGCCGCCGGCACCGACAAGGGGCTGTACCTGTCGCGCGACTCCGGCGACCGCTTCGATCGCTTGGTCGGCGGATCCCAGGTTCTGGCTGAAACCTTCGACCTCGACGGCGAACACCTCTGGTTCAGTATGTATGGCAAGACGCCGGGCTTGAGCAAGGTGGCATTGAAGCCCGGCGCCCAGCCGGTCGAGATCAAGCTGCCACCGTTGAAAGAGGACGCGGTGGCCTACATCGCGCAGAACCCGGCGCAGCCCGACGAGATCGCGATCGCGACCTTCAAGCGCAGCGTCTATCTGCGCAAGAGTGAAGGCGGTGCCTGGAAGCAGATTGCCAACGAAGGAGCCACCCATGAATGAGCTGGATGAGAACCGCCGCCTGAATCCCCTGCAGCGCCCGACGGATCCGGTAAGGACCGGCAGGTCCGGCGTGCTCAAGGTGATCGTAATCGTGCTGGCAGTCATCGGTGTCCTCGCGCTGATCGCGGTGGGTGGCATGTTCTTGATGCACGACTCGATGATGGGCGGGATGGGGATGGGGATGGGGATGGGCATGGGTCGCCGCTAGCAGCCCATCGGCAATTGTCCCTTCGAGAGGTTCCGAATGAACAAGCAAAGACGCCATATCGTTGTCGGCGGCTCGGTTGCGACCGCAGCCTTCGCATTCGGCCTGCCATTCGTGTCAGCCGGCGACCGAGCAAGCGACGTAGGCGGCATCGATCTCCACATCGAGTTGCGCGCAACCCCCGATCGCGTGTCGGTCCGGCCGGGCCAACCGACATCGGTCTGGCGCTATCAGGGCAAGCTGCTGCGCGGCGATCCCGGCGCATTCACGCCGTCGGCCGGCGGCTGGCTCGGCCCCATCATCCGCGCGCGCCGCGGCCAGCGCGTGCGTATCGACTTGATCAACGATTTGCCCGAGTCGACCATCATCCACTGGCACGGCCTGCACGTGCCCGAGGTGATGGACGGCCATCCGCGCTTTGCGATCGAGCCCGGGGAGCGCTATGTCTATGAGTTCACTGTGCTCAATCGCGCCGGCAGCTACTGGTTTCATCCGCATCCGCATGGCCGCACTGGCAAGCAGGTGTACTACGGCCTGGCCGGGTTGTTCCAAGTCAGCGACGACGAGGAGGATGCGCTCGGGCTGCCCACCGGCGCGCAGGACATCTCGCTGGTGCTGCAGGATCGCAGCTTCGACGACGACAACCAGCTGATCTACCTGTCGGACCGTCTGGACGACCCACCGTCTCAAAGCTCGGTTCAAGGCGGGATGATGGGCGGGCGCATGGGTGGAATGATGGGCGGCGGCATGATGAACCGGGGTGGCGCCCGCAACGGTCGAATGGGTGGCATGGGCGGGATGATGACCGGCATGATGGGCATGTTCGGCGACGAGATTCTCGTAAATGGACAGCCCGACGCAACGCTCAACGTCGCGCCGCGTGCCTATCGCTTACGCCTGCTGAATGCTTCGAATTCGCGCATCTACAAACTGGCTTGGCACGACGCAACACCGCTGACCGTGATCGGCACCGACGGCGGGCTGCTCGAGGCGCCGCTGCAGCGCAATCATCTGATGCTCGCGCCGGCCGAGCGGCTCGATCTGTGGGTGGACTTCAGCCGTTGGCCGGCCGGGTCCATGCTGACGCTGCAAAGCCTCGCGTTTGACAGCGGCACGGGCGGCATGGGAAACATGGTGGGTGGCGCAGCGCTGCCCGATGGCGCACCCTTCAAAGTGCTGACCGTGCGCGTCAACGGCGCTGCCAAAGGGCCGGCTGAGGCGCTGCCGCAGCGCTTGTCGGAGTTCCCGAGCGCCGACCCGGGCGCTGCGGTCAATGCCCTGGACCCCAAGGTTTTCGTAGTCACCATGGGCATGATGAAGTGGAGCATCAACGGCAGAGGTTTCGAGATGCTGGAGACGACACCGCTCGAAACCGTCCGGCTCGGCACGCAGGAGATCTGGGAGTTTCGCAACGACGGCGGCGCCATGATGGGCATGGCGATGCCGCACTCGATGCACGTGCACGGCCTGCAGTTCCGGGTGCTCGAACGCAGCTTCGGATCGAACGGAGGCTCC
>JBBSTP010000165.1:0-5087 GCA_038235795.1 Lysobacterales bacterium
TCCAGACCTTCGATCAATTCCTTGTAACCCTGCACCTGCGCGGCCGGTGCGAACGGATGGATGTTGCCGAACTCCGGCCACGTCACCGGGATCATCTCGGCGGTGGCATTGAGCTTCATTGTGCAGCTGCCCAGCGGGCTCATGGTGCGATCCATCGCCAGGTCCTTGTCCGACAGCGCGCGCATGTAGCGCAGCAATTCGTGCTCGCTGTGGTGGGTGTTGAAGACCGGATGGGTGAGGAAGGCGCTGGTGCGCGCGAGTGCTTCCGGAATCAGCGAGGGCGCGCTCGCATCCAGTGCATCAATGGAAGACAGCGCGGTTTCGTCGGTTGAGAATATGCGCCACAACAGATCAAGGTCGGCGCGGGTGGTGGTTTCATCCAGCGAGATGCAGATCGAACCGTTACCGCGCAAGCGCAGGTTCGCGCGTAGTGACGTGGCGCGCTCGACGATTGCGCGGGAGTTGTCGCCGGCTTCAATGCACACGGTGTCGAATGCGCTGGCATGCACGAGCTGATGGCCAAGCTCACGCAGGCCAGCGGCCAGGATCGAGGTCATTCGCGCCACGCGCGAGGCAATCCGGGTCAGTCCTTCAGGGCCGTGGTAGACGGCATACATCGAGGCCATGACGGCAAGCAATACCTGTGCGGTACAGATGTTGGAGGTCGCCTTCTCGCGGCGGATGTGTTGCTCGCGTGTCTGCAGGGTCAGGCGATACGCCGACTTGCCCTCGGCATCTAGTGATACACCGATCAATCGGCCCGGCATCGAGCGCTTGTAGGCATCGCGGCAGGCCATGAACGCCGCATGCGGGCCACCAAAGCCAAAGGGCACGCCAAACCGCTGCGTATTGCCGATGACGATGTCCGCGCCCATCTCGCCCGGCGGCTTGAGCAGGGTCAGCGCAAGCAGGTCGGTGGCGACCACGAACAGCGCGCCGTGGCCGTGGATGATCTGCGCATCGCGATCCCACTCCTCGATCCAACCGCTGGATGCCGGGTATTGCACCAGCACGCCGAAATAGTCACCCGCAGCAATCTTCTCGTGGAATGCATCGGTGGAGCGCACGACCTCCACGGTAAGGCCCATCGGCTCGGCGCGGGTATGCAGCACTTCAAGGGTCTGCGGGTGTGTGTCACCCGCCACCAGGAAGATGTTCGACTTCGCCTTGGACGAGCGCTTGGCCAGCGTCATGCCTTCAGCCGCGGCAGTGGCTTCATCCAGCAATGAGGCGCTGGCGATGTCCATCGCGGTCAGGTCGGTGATCATGGTCTGGAAGTTGATCAGCGCTTCCATCCGCCCCTGCGAAATCTCTGCCTGATAGGGGGTGTAGGCCGTGTACCAGGCCGGATTTTCCAGGATGTTGCGCAGGATCACGTTCGGCGTGTGGGTGCCGTAATAGCCCTGGCCGATAAAGCTGCGGAATACCTGGTTCTTCTGCGCGATGGCGCGGATCTTGGCCAGTGCCTCGACTTCGCTGATTGCCTCCGGCATGGCCAGCGGCTCGGCTGACCTGATCGAGGCGGGGACGATGGCGTCGGTCAGGGTTTCCAGCGAGTCGTGGCCGATGTGCGCCAGCATCGTTGCGATCTCCGCATCATTGGGACCGATGTGGCGGTCGATGAAAGCGTCGTGGTGTTCGAGCGTGCGGAGATCGGGCTTGGTCATCTGGGCTCATCGGCAAGGTGGGAAATGCCGGGGTTATTCGATGCACAGCTGCAAGTCCGCCACCCGGCCCTCGCGCTTGCATGCGTGGGGGCACTCGCGGGCTCGCCGCTGCGCGGCTCGAAAGCCCCGCTCGCCCCATCTGTCCTTTTGCCTGAGAGTTTGGAAGCGCGCAGGCAGGGGGGGGGAACCTGCAGCGACTTCTTGCCCCTTCGGCGCCGGCATGCACGCTGCCGATCTCTCCAGAGTTTGGTCACACGGCGGTATCGGGCCTGAGCGATTCCGGGCGGTTGCGCCTTCGGCAGCGGCGTCGCGCGCCGCTTCTCCCACCATGCACGGGGTGAATTATAGCCACTTAATGGCCGGTCCCATGGCGGGTTACGTACCATGTAGTGATGCAGAAGCCGATGCATACCCCGCCGCCCACGGTGTCCTACGGCAAGCTGGCCGCCATCCTTGGCGCGCTGGCGATGTTCGGGCCGTTCTCGATCGACACCATCTTCCCGGCCTTCCCGCAGATCGGCGCCGATCTGGGCGCGGGCAAGCTGGCGATGCAACAGACCATCAGCGTCTACCTGCTGGCGTATGCAGCGATGAGCGTGGTGCACGGCCCGCTGTCGGATGCGATCGGCCGCAAGCGCGTGATCCTGGCCGGCCTTGCGGTGTTCGTGCTGGCATCGGTGGGGTGCGCGCTGTCGACCTCGATGCCGATGTTGCTGCTGTTCCGTGCGTTGCAGGGCCTCAGTGCCGGCGTTGGCATGATCGTGGGCCGCGCCGTGATCCGCGACGTGCTGCAGGGCGATGATGCGCAGCGCTTGATGAGCCAGGTGTCGATGATCTTCGGGATTGCCCCCGCGATCGCGCCAATCATCGGCGGCTGGATTATCGGCTGGAGCAAATGGCAGGCGATCTTCTGGTTCCTGGCGCTGTTCGCGGCAGTGCTGTGGGTGGTGTCTGCGTATTCACTGCCGGAAACCCACCCGCCCGAAGCGCGCCTGCGCTTGCGTCCGGCGGCACTACTGCGCAACTACCTCGGCATCCTCGGCAACCGGCGTTTCGTGCGCCTGTCGATCGCGGGCGCGCTAAATTTCGGCGCGCTGTTCCTGTACATCGCCTCGGCACCAGCGTTCGTCCTCGACCTGATGCGCTTGAACGAACGCCAGTTCGGCTGGTTCTTCATCCCGATGATCAGCGGGATGATGCTGGGTGCATTCGTGTCCGGGCGTGCGGCCGGGCGGATCGAGGGCGTGCGCCTGGCCAACATTGGCTTTGCCTGCTGCGGCCTGGCGGCGCTGCTGAACGTCAGCTACAACCTGCTGGTCGATGCACCAGGCCTGCCGTGGGCGGTGGTGCCGATGAGCGTCAATGCATTCGGTATCGCGCTCGTATTCCCGATCATCACACTGGCGGTCCTGGACATGTTTCCGCACCAGCGCGGTGGCGCATCGTCGCTGCAGGCGTTCACCGGCTTGTTGTCCAACGCGGTGATCGCCGGCGTGCTGTCGTCGCTGGTCAGCGGCACCGGCCTGCACCTGGCGGCGGCGTCTGCGCTGTTCACCCTGGTGGCGGGGCTGGTCTGGCAGCAGGAACAACGCAGCCAACGCCGGATGCGGACGGCATCGTCCTCGCAGGTCATGGGATTGGAGCCCACCGACCGCATGTGAGCCGATCAGGCCGCAGGGTCGCGCGCGTCGAGCGGCACTTGCCGATTGGCATAGCGCATCCACAGATAGATCGGCAGGCCCGCCAGCAGCAGCACGGCGCCCCAACCCAAGGCTTCGGCGCCGGCACCGAACAGGGCATAGATGCTGTAGATCAGGGCCAATGCGGCGACCATGCGCCCGCCGTTGCCTCCGTGGCTGCGCAGCCAGGCCGCGCTACTGGCGGCATACGGCAACAGGATTGCCGAGGTCGAGATCAGCAGGATGAAGGTGAACAGCTCGACTAGCGAACGGCTGTAGCTGGCGATCACCAGGAACGAGGACAGCATCGCGCCGACGATGATGCCGAACGCGGGCGTGCCATTCTTGTCCAGGCGCGCGAACGGTTTCGGGAACAGGCCATCATCGGCCGCGGCCAACGAGACCTGCGCACACACCAGCACCCAGCCGTTGATCGCGCCAAAGGTCGAGACCGCCGCCAGCACCGCGATGCCGATGGCGGCGCCGGGCCCCCAGATCCGACCGGCGGCTTCGGCCATCGGCGCGCCCGAGTCCTTGAGGATGTCACCGGGGACGAGCCCGATGACCACCGTGCAGGCCAGGATGGTGGCGACGCCGGCAAGCAGGGTACCGAGCAGGGTGGCGCGCGGAATGGTGCGCCTGGGGTCGCGGATTGCCCCGGCCGGCACGGTCGCGACCTCAAGGCCAGCGAAGGCCCACATGGTCAGGATCACCGTCACCTGCGCCACCTGCGGCAAGCGCTTGCCGCTGGGATTGAATGGCACGTAGTTACCGGCATCGACGAACCACAGCGCGACCAGCCCGAACAACAGCAGCGGCAGCAGTTTCAAGGTCGTCACCAACACCTGCACGCGGCCCGCCGAGCGCAGGCCGACCAGGTTGACGGCCGTGCAGAACCACAGTGCGCCGAGGGCAAAGGCCGCCGCGCGCACCGGGGTCGCGGTCAGTGCCGGGAAGATCGCACCTATGCTGCCGGCGAAGGCCACTGCAATGGCCGCCATGCCGGACCAGATCGAGATCCAGTAGCTCCAGGCGATGCTGAACCCGGCGGCATCGCCAAAGCTGCGGCGCACATAGGCATAGGGTCCGCCGGTGCACGGCCAATGCACGGCAAGCTTGGAGAATGTCGCGGCCAACAGCAGCGCGCCGCACAAGGTGATGCCCCAGCCAACCAGGCTGGCTGCGCCGAACGGCGCCAGCGCGGCGGGTAGCAGGAATACGCCGCTGCCGATCATGCTGCCCACGACCAGTGCGGTCGCCATCCACAGCCCAAGCGGCTGGGCGGTTGCCGGGGTGCCGCCGTCGATCGTGGCCTGCTGCGACTCGGACATGCGGGATCCCCTGTTGTGATGTGCCTGTCGTGATTGGCGGGTGGTCAAACGATGTTCGAATCGGCTTCGCGATAGGCCGCGCGCAGCATCTCATGGAAATGATGCACGCCCGATTCGCGCAGCGGGTTCAGCCGGCCCGGCACGTACGAGCCCGATGCGAACCCTCGCTGCACGTCTTCGCAGATGCCCAGGTCTTCGTGCTGGACGTCATCGCTGAATTCGAGGTCGGCACTGCGCTTGGCATCCGCGGCGGCGTCATCACCGGATGCGTAATAGCTGTCGAACTCAACCCGGCAACGATCCACGCCCAGCGGGATCACCCGATTGGTCTGCAAGCGCCCGGGCAGGATATTGAGCATGGTGTTCGGCCACAGCCAGTAGTACAGCGCGTCACCATTGCCATAGAGCAA
>JBBSTP010000166.1:0-5056 GCA_038235795.1 Lysobacterales bacterium
AAGTCGGTGCGCGCCCTGTCCCAGCACATGCAGGCCAATCAAACTGGCCCAGCCGTCCGGCTTGGTCAGGCGCGCCAGACGTTGTGCGCGCCAGTCCTGCTGTTGCTTGACGAATTGCTCCTTCACAAGCGCCGCTTGCGCCGTCGTTTCAACGACCGCCTCGGCTGGTTGAGGAGTTTGCTGGCAGGACGCGCACAACAGCCCGACCGCCAGCAGTGTCGCACCCTGTTTCATCATCGTCCGCGCAGGAACCATCGATCCATCTCCGCCAGGTTGAAGCGCGTCCAGGTTGGACGGCCATGGTTGCATTGCCCGGAGCGCTCGGTGGTTTCCATCTCGCGCAGCAGGGCGTTCATTTCGTGGATGGTCAGGCGCCGGTTGGCGCGCACCGCGCCATGGCAGGCCATGGTCGACAGCAGTTCGTCGCGGGTTTGCTCGATGCGCCGCGTCGTCCCGTGCTCGCGCAGGTCGGCCAGCACATCGCGCAGCAACGCTTCGACGTCGCCCTGCGCAAGCAGCGCCGGCACGCTGCGCAGCAGCAGCGATTGTGGTCCGCTGCGCGCGACTTCAAAGCCCAGGCCCGCCAACGTGGCGGCCTCGCGTTCGGCGATGTCGGCCTCGCGCTCGGACACCGACATGCTCGACGGCACCAGCAGCGGCTGCGTGCGCAAGCCGGCGCCATCGTGTGCCGCTTTCAGTTTTTCGTAGCCGATGCGTTCGTGCGCGGCGTGCATGTCGACCACGATCATCCCGTCGGCGTTTTCGGCCAGGATATAGATGCCGTGCAACTGGGCGACAGCGAAGCCGAGTGGCGGGTGAGCAGATGCGTCCAGCGTCTGCGAACGGTCAGCCATGGATGGCTGACCCGGGGCATCCGAAGTCCACATTGTTTCGCCATGGACGGCAGCGACGCTGCCATACAACCCAGCATAAGCCGCGGTCGCATCGCTGACTTGCAAGCCAATCGCGCCCTGCCGCGGTGGCGGCATCGACCAGCCACTTGAATGGGAATGCGATCCGGGCTGCGACGCAGTCTGGCCCGGCATGCTGCCGGCGCGGGTCTGCGCGAGTGCTTCGTGCAGGGTGCGATACACGAAATCGTGGATGAGGCGCGATTCGCGGAAACGCACTTCGTGCTTGGCCGGATGCACGTTGACATCGACTCCGCGCGGATCGAGTTCCAGGAACAGCACATAGGCCGGATGCCGGCCATGGAACAACACGTCGGAGAACGCCTGGCGCACTGCGTGCGCAATGTTGCGGTCGCGTACCGCGCGGCCATTGACGTACAGGTATTGCTGGTCGGTGCTGGCGCGGTTGTAGCCCGGCTGCGCGATCCAGCCATGCAGGCGCAGGCCGGCACCGCTGTGGTCAAGGCGCAGCGCATTGCGCGCGAAGTCCTCGCCGAGCGCCTCGTGCAGGCGCACGTCGGAGAGCAAGTCGCCCTCGCCCTTCCAGCGCCGCGACGGCTTGCCGTTGTGTGACACCCGCAACTCGACATCCGGTCGCGCCAAAGCCAGCGAGCGCAGCCATTCCTCGATATGCGACAGCTCGGTACGCTCGGCGCGCAGGAACTTGCGCCGCGCCGGCACGTTGTAGAACAGGTCTCGCACCTCGACCGTGGTGCCTGGCGGGTGCGCTTGCGGCGCGACCTCACCGACACGCCCGCCCTCGACCTGGAGCACGGCCCCGTGTTCGGCATCGTTGCGGCGCGACATCAATGAAAAACGACTGACCGATGCCACTGACGGCAATGCTTCGCCGCGAAAACCGAGCGTTGCCACCGCTTCAAGATCCTCCATCGACGCAATCTTGCTGGTCGCATGTCGCGACACTGCCAGCGGCAGCTCGTCGGCGGCAATGCCGCCGCCATCGTCGCGGACCCGGATCAGGCGGACGCCCCCTTCTTCAAGGTCGATGTCGATCCGGCGCGCGCCGGCATCCAGCGCGTTCTCGACCAGTTCCTTGACCACGGAAGCGGGACGTTCGACCACCTCGCCGGCCGCGATCTGGTTGATGAGGGTGTCTGGAAGCTGGCGGATACTCACTCGCTGAGTCTACCGCGAGGCCCTACGGCCCGCGTCTCAGGGACTACCGCCGGAGGCCGCGCTCGAACCCTGCGACGCCTGTGCACGCGCCGCGTACCACGTGCCCGGCGGCGGCTGCCGCGCGAAATAATGATCCACGCCATCCAGGATCGCAGCGGCCAGGGTGCGCTGGAACGCCGGATCGGTGAGGCGCTGTTCCTCGTCCGGGTTTGAAATGAATGCGGTTTCCACCAGCATCGCCGGCATCTTGTCGGAGGTGCGCAGGACTGCGAAATTCGCGCGCTCGATCTCCGGCTTGTGGTTGTTGCCGACCCGCTTCAACCCGCCCAGCACATGGCTGGCGGCATCCTCGGACGCCTTCATGTTGCCGCTCTGGGTCAGGTCCAGCAGCACCGAGGTCAGCGTATTGTCGGCGATGCGTGCGCGCTCGCCACCGATGACGTCGGCGGCGTTTTCCTTGTCCGCCAGCCAGCGCGCCCGCTGCGAGGACGCCCCGCGGGTGGACAATACGTACACCGAGGAACCCCGCGCGGAGCGATTTTCCGCCGCATCGGCATGGATCGACAGGAAGATGTCGGCCTTGTTCGAGGTGGCGCGCCGCGCGCGCTGCGGCAACGGGATGAATTCGTCGGTATCGCGCGTCAGGTAGGCCTTGAGGCCGGGCGTGGCGTTGACCTGGCGCGCAAGTTCGCGCGCGATGGCCAGGGTCACGTCTTTTTCGCGGGCGCCGTTCTTGCCACGCGCGCCGGGGTCCTGGCCGCCGTGGCCGGCATCGATGGCCACGACAAGTGGCCGCATGCCGCCCTGCATACGCCCCTGCGTGAGCGGGCGCGGAGTCGGCAATGGCACATTTCCTGCATCTGCAGCAATCTGGGGCGGCTGGCCCGTTGCGACGCGGGTGGGCACGCCGGAGGCGACCACGCCTGGCATGGGCGTTGCCGTGGGCAGGGCGATGTCGGCAACGATTTGGTCGGTGGCCGCCACATCGGTGAACCCGTTGACAGGGGTATCGGCGACCTTGCGCGCGATTTCGGCGATCGGATCAGACGACGGCGCGGCAATCCGTGTTTGCGCCGGTGCAGCGGCCACGCCATCGCCCGGCCATTCCAGTACCAGCTGGGGGCCATCGGCAGACTGTTCTATGCGCGGCTTGAGCGGGCTGACATGCGCGGCGAGGTCGAACACGATGCGCACGGTGCCGGGCTGCGGCCGGCCACTACGCACCGCCTGCACCACGCCAGTAGGCTGCGGCATGGACAGGCTACGGCTGATCCGGCTGTCGGGGAAATCCACCACCAGGCGGTCGGGATTCTTCAAATCGATCAGCGTGTACTGGCCTTCACGGTCCAACAGCAGCTCCGCGCGGGTCCCGGTGGCGCCCGTCTGGACTCGCACGCTCTTGATTTCAGAGGCGTGGGCAAGATTCCAGCACAACGCACCCATCAGGGCGGCGCCGAGAAGTACCTGCTGCAGGTTGATGGCCTTCACTCGCATGTCACGAAGTTAAGCACTTGTTACGATGGATGGCAAGCGCCTTTCCCTTGTTAATCCGGCACCTGGCGCACCTTCCTGTTCAGTCTTCACAGCAAGGTCTTGCAACCCTCACTTTACTGAGATCGCGGCTATCCAGGCATCACCGGTCGGGCTCTCGGCGTGCAACTTGCAGCGCCGGCCTCGCCCCTGGACCGCCAGTTCGATCCGTAGATCCGGCTTCGGCAAGGCGCCGTGCCCGCGCTCCGGCCATTCAACCAGCCACAGGCGGATCTCGCTGGCGTCCAGGCCCAGGAATTCCAGCTCGCCGGGGTCGCCAATCCGGTACAGGTCAAGGTGCAACGCCATTCCACCCGCCGGCAGCGGGTACTGCTCGACCAGGGTGTAGGTCGGACTTCGGATCGTGCCGGTTACGCCCAGCGCACGTAGCAAAGCCCGCGCCAACGTGGACTTGCCGGCGCCGAGGTCGCCATGCAGTTCGACCACGGCGTGTGCAGGCAGCCTGCGTGCCAGGCGCGCCCCCAATTCGTCTGTGGCATCGGCATCAGGCAGGAACACTTCGGACATGCGCTTATCGTCGCACCGGGTTTGCCAGCCTGCGCAACCAAGGCAACAGGTCGCTGGGCAACAAGCCGCGCTCGCCGTCGTCGGCCGCAGCGGCATCTCCGGCGCTGGCGTGCAACAACGCACCGCCGACCGCCGCATCGCGCGAACACAGGCCTTGCGCCAGCAGCGCCGCGATGCATCCTGTCAGCAGGTCGCCCATGCCACCGACCGCCATTCCGGGGTTGCCGGCGCGGATGACGGCGGGCGGTCCGCCAGGTGATGCGATGATCGTCCCCGCGCCCTTCAGCACGATGTGGGTCCCATAGCGCTCACAAAGCGCTTTCGCGGCAGCGAACCGGTCACATTGCACATCATCCGTGTCGCAACCGAGCAACCGGGCCGCCTCGCCGGGATGTGGCGTGAGCACGTCATGTTGATGCAATGCGCGCGGGGTCTGTGCCAGCAGGTTCAATGCATCCGCATCGAGCACGCGTGGCTGCTCGCAGCCCATCACGGCATCGAACAGACCACGCCCCCAGCCCGATTGTCCGAGTCCGGGCCCGATCGCGACTACGTCAGCACGCGTAAGCAATGCCCGGAGGTCCTCTACCGATGCGACCGCATGTGCCATCACTTCGGGCCTGTGCGACAACAGCGCCGGCACGTGTTCGCCACGCGTCGCCACGCTGACCAGACCCGCACCACAGCGCAGTGCGGCTTCGGCGCCCAGCAGCAGCGCGCCGCCGCCACCATGATCGCCACCGATGCACAGCACATGGCCGTTGCGGCCTTTGTGGCTGTTGCGGGCACGCAGCGGCAACTTGGCCTGGAGTGCATCGACCGTGCAGGCATGCGCGCTGGCTTTGACGCCATCGAACACGGTGGCCGGCAAGTCGAGCGTGGCCAATTCCAGATCGCCGACGTGCTCCAGCGCGTCACCCGTACTCAGCCCGCGATGCGCGGCGATGAAT
>JBBSTP010000167.1:0-4939 GCA_038235795.1 Lysobacterales bacterium
AACTCACCGGTAGCGGGGTTGAACGATGCCGGGCCGGTCGAGCCCTTGCAGCTGCCCAGTGAATTGAGGCAAACCACGTACCAGCGGTCGGTGTCGATGGGTTTGCCGGCGCCGAGCATCGCTTCCCACCAGCCGGGTTCGGGGTTGTCGGCATTCGCCGCGGCGTGCGCATCCGGCGACAGGCCGGTGAGAATCAGGATGCTGTTGTCGCCCGCGGCATTCAGCTCACCCCAGGTCTCATACGCCAGGTGCGCCCCGTGCAACGCACCGCCGCGCTTCATCGGGAACGGCGAGGGAAGGTCGAAGTAGCGCGTGCCGGGAGGGATGAATTCGGTCATGCAGTCATTTTACCGGGATCAAGTGGCTCACCAGCTTCAGTAGGTGCGCATCAACTTATGTAGTTGATCGTGATCCCGGCGCATCTCATTCGTATCGACCCTGTGGCGCACTGGCCGCATCGGGATTCAAAAGACTGCGTCCAGCCCCTTGCGCTCAATGATGTCGAGCAGCTTCTGCGACGGACCGCTGGGCCGCTTGTCGCCCACTTCCCATTTGCGCACCGTGGACAGACTGGTATTGAGCACGGAGGCGAACACCGCTTGGCTCAGATGCAGGCGATCACGCAGCGCCTTGACCTTGGCGGCATCGTAGTCCTGCACCGGCTCCAGGCAGAGCACGTCGTACTTACGCATCTTGCGCATGTCGATGAATCCCATGGAGTGCAAGTCGAAGGCCCCCTCATGCACGGCCTCCATGACTCGGCTCTTGGATTTGGTCTTGCTGGTCATTGGCATATCTCCTGAAGGATGCCGCCAGCAATTGCGGCATCCAGATGCTGGCCGGTGCGGGCCAGTAGATCGGTTGCGAGGAGTTGCAGCGCTTCGAGCTCTTCCTCGCTGATGGTGGCGCGCTCGTTCTTCTCGAAGCCGAACATGAAGAACCAGCGGTTACCGCGATTGGTGGCGACCAGAGTGCGCGCGCCGCCGCGCTTGCCTCGCCCAGCCAGTCCGACGCGCTTCTTCATCACGTTGCCGCCTAAATCCGCACCGATCAGTCCGTCGATCATCTCCTGAATGGCCATGCACAAGGCAGCATCCGTCAGCTCGGTCTTGCGCATCCAGCGCTGGAAGTGGCGGGTTTTGAAGACGCGCGTCATCGCCATGAACTATGCCACTAAGTGGCATAGTGTGTCCATCCTATTCCTCCAGTGCGCTTCCCAAAAAGCTCAGCCCACTGCGCCTGGTAGCTCGGTGCAGTGCACAAATAGCGCAGTCCGCTCCACGAAAAGCTCGGTGAACTGAGCCATATAGCTCGGTGCACCGCATACATTTCGCAATGCACTCCCCCAAACGCTCGGTGCACTCAGCCCGGTAGCTCCGTGCACTGCACGCAGTGCTGAGTGCACTTCGCAGAAAGCTCGCTGCACTTCGCCAGGCGCTCGGTTCACTTTGCTCGCAGCTGGGTGCACTGGGCAAACGGCTTGCTGACTTTCACTCAAGGCGGAGTGCGTGGCGAAACCACGTCAATCAGAAAAGTCCTACCCAATACCGCGGCCTTGCCCTACGGACTGACATCAACTCGGAACGCACACTGCGCGGGCTGGCAACGTGCAATGCCGACGGGTCATCCACATGCACGGGAGCCGCACGGATAGTGGCTCTGCCGGCAACTCCCTATCTCATTCTGTTTTGTCGTACGCGAACGGGCGTGCCTGTCTCCCTCCCTTTCGCCGAAGGCGGAGGGGAGGGTTGGGGAGGGGTGCCTTTCAGGCGTCCCGCACGCACCCCTGTAGGAGCGGGCCTTGCCCGCGATTTTCTATGAGCGGCGAGCACGGTTCCCATCCATACGCGCGGCAAAAAAAGGGCCGACAAGTCGGCCCTTTTGTGTACCACTTGACGCGAATTCAGGGCAACTGAACCTCGGTCGTCTGATCCACGAACGCGGTGATCATCGACCCCGGATTCATTTCCACGTCATGGCCCCGCTTGAGCAGACCCAGCGGGCCGAACAGCACCGTCAGCGCGACCGTGGTGCCCATCTTGCTATCACCTTCGCGCGCGGCCGCGGACCGCAGGCGAACGCGCTGGTCGTTCACCAGCATGTAATCCAGCATCACGTTCAACTCGCCGCCCTTGCCCATGAAGCCTTTTTTCTTGGCCGACATCACCGTGCCCACCGCCTTTGTTCCCCGAGGTACCACTGTCTGGCCCTGCATCTGAATGTCTTCCTCGACCTCCAGGTTAAAGCGCTGACCCTCAGTGGCACTGGCGGAGGTCAGCTTCTCCACCGTCCGCAGGCGAACTTCGGTTCCTTCGGTGAGCTTGACCATCTCACCGGCAAACGCCTGCGGCATCACTACCAGACAGAGCGCTAATACAATTCCCTTGATCCCCATAAACAACCTTCCCCCATCAGTTAAAGTCGGATAACCCCAGCATGCTACCGCGCGGATGTCCCCGTGAGCGAAGGGGAGTCCGACTGTCTCCCTCCCTTTCGCCCCAAGCGAAGGGGGGCTGGGGAGGGGTGCTCTCCAGGTGGCACCCAATGTCCCGCCACTGTAGGAGCGGGCCATGCCCGCGATGCTCTTCCTTCACGCACCCCAATCTCGCCGTGGCGACCTCAGTGACTCAGTCGCCAATCTGCGGATACCGCAACGCAATCGCCTGTGCCACTAACGCGCGCGTCGTCGCTTCTAGGTTTTCCGGCCCGCCTGCAATGAAGTCACAGCCGCGGCCAAGCGGACTGAACACGCGCACATCGGCAGATGCCGCATTGCCCACCCGGTCCACCCACCAACCGGGCAACGCCACCGCGGCAATAACCGGAATCTCGCGATGCAGCCTCACGCAGGAACTGCTCCAACCAATTCTTTTGCCTGCGTGCCTGCTTCAATGGCTTATCCGTCGCGAAGTCGGCAAACCTTAGCAACGTGCCGTCGTAAGCCATCTTGTGCGTGGTCTCGCTGTCGGACTCACGCGGTTTGCGGAAGGACTTGGTTTCGACCATGTACACGCCGCGCGGCGCCACCACCACATGATCGATATTGAAACCGTCGCCCGGAATGTCATGCAGCACCGTGCAGCCCTGCGCGGTCAGGCGGTTGAGCTGCATGCCAGTGACACGTTCGGCCAGCAGTCCGTCGCGGGCCTTTTCGCGCGAGCGATAATGGCGCATGTAGCTTCGAAACCCGAATATCGTCAGGCCCATCACGCCTGCAACGTAAAACCACTCAACTACGCCCATTCGTTGCGTGGACCAATCAATCTTGTTCCAGGCCCACAGGCTGAACATGATCGGCGCTGCGATGTACATCAACATGATGCCGGCAAAAAGCTCGTAGTCGTGATCAGAGATGCGCTCCACCAATGCCTGGCCCGGCACCATGCCGATACGCCGGCCTTGCAAGGGCGAGCGACGTCGTCGGCGCTTGTACCAGGCCTTGAACGACAACGCCGCGCCAAGTGCGATTAAAACCGATGCGAGAAATGGCAACAGCCCGAGAAAAGCATTGAACATCGCGTTGCTCCGTGACGCGGTTGATGGCTTGGAGTCTAGCCTGCATGCGGTTGTCACTACCTGCGCCCGCAAGTCTGGGTTAGCCTGCGTGGCAGGGGAGGACACGCATGACCGACAAGAATGCCGACGCCGACGACGTCGCGCGGTTCATCGCCAAATGGAAAGGTGTGGATGCCTCGGAGCTGTCCACCGCGCAGACCTTCGCGCTGGACCTGTGCGCGTTGCTGGGCGTTGACGCGCCGCATGCCACTGCCGAACAGGACTACATGTTCGAGCGCCCGCTGACCTTCCACCATGCGGACGGCAGCAAGAGCGCCGGTCGTGTTGATCTGTACAAGCGCGGCGCGTTCGTCCTGGAATCAAAGAAGTTCCGCGCCAACACCCAGACCAGGGGCTTTGACGAAGCCATGCTGCGCGCGCACTCGCAGGCGCAGAACTACGCACGTGCGTTGCCGGCAAGCGAAGGCCGCCCGCCGTTCGTGGTGGTGGTCGATGTCGGCCACCGCATTGAACTGTTCTCGGAGTTCAGCCGCTCCGGCGGCAGTTATGTTCCATTCCCGGACCCGCGCAGCCACCGCATCACCCTGGACGACCTGCAGCGCCCGGAAATCCGCGAGCGCCTGCGCCGGATCTGGACCGACCCACTATCGCTGGACCCCAGCCGCGAATCCGCCCGCGTCACCCGCGAGATCGCCGCGCAACTGGCGGAACTGGCGAAGTCGCTGGAACGTAGCGGCCACACGCCGGAAGCGGTGGCGCAGTTCCTGATGCGCTGCCTGTTCACGATGTTTTCCGAAGACGTGCGCCTGCTGCCGCCGGAAAGCTTCCGCAACCTGCTGATCCAGCACGTCGAGCAACCCGACATCGCCATGCGCATGGTCAGCCAGCTCTGGCGCGACATGGACAGTGGCGGCTTCTCGGCGGTGCTCGCCAACACCGTGCTGCAATTTAACGGCAAGCTGTTCAAGCAACCGGACACCCTGCCGCTGGACCGCGCGCAGGTTGAATTGCTGATCAAGGCGGCCAAGGCCAAGTGGGAGCATGTCGAACCGGCCATCTTCGGCACCCTGCTGGAGCGCGCGCTCAGCCCCAACGAACGCCACAAGCTGGGCGCGCATTACACCCCGCGTGCCTACGTCGAGCGGCTGGTGCTGCCCACCGTGATTGAACCGCTGCGCGCCGAATGGAGTGATGCGCAGGCGGCTGCACTGACGTTGGCTGTCGAAGACAAGCATGACGAAGCGGTCAAGGCGCTGCTGCGCTTCCACCACCGCCTGTGCACGGTGCGCGTGCTGGACCCGGCCTGCGGCAGCGGCAACTTCCTGTACGTGACGCTGGAACACCTGAAGCGGCTGGAAGGCGAGGTGCTGGGCACGTTGGATGACTTCGGCTACCAGCAAACCGGCCTGGCCCTGGGCGGTGA
>JBBSTP010000168.1:0-4908 GCA_038235795.1 Lysobacterales bacterium
GCGCGTGCGTCGCTGGCCTGCAGGGCCTCGACCAGTTTGAGGTTCTGCGCATGGAACACCCGGCGCACGATTGCGAGCGCTTGCGGCGACGTCACCCGCAGGCCGTCGATGGTCTTCTTTTCGATGCCGGCTGCGGCCAGTTCCACGTCCAGTTGAGGGCCCGCGCCGTGGATCACGATGGGGGTCAGTCCCACGTCCTGCAGGAATGCAAGCGAGGACACCAGCGCGGCTAGGTCGTCGCGCAGCACCGCGCCACCGACCTTGACCACCGCGAAGCGCGCCGCGTCGAGCTGTGAAAACCGCTTGAGGTACTGGCTGATTTCCTTGGCGCTGCCCATGCTCGATAGCAATCGAACAATCGTTTGCCTTGTCTGCGGATCATGCACGCTGTGCGGGCTCATCATCGGGGTCACGGCGCAGGGTTCCGGAGCATGTGGGTGATGGACTCGGCGTAACGCTGCAACTGCTCGAGCGCCACCCATTCGTCGGCGGTATGCGCCTGGGCGATGTCGCCCGGCCCGTACACGATGGCCGTCAGGCCTGCACGCGAGAACAGCGAGGCTTCGGTCCAGAAATCCACCGCATGGCCGATCGGCAATCCCAGTGCATCGGCCAGGTCGCGCGCGGCCAGCCGCTGGTCCTCTGCCGCAGCGCAATCTCCCCCAAAAGATGTGCCTGATGGCAGCGATGGGCCGCGGAAGGTCTCTTCATAACGCTCCAGGGCGCCGTTACGCGCGCAGCCACCGAAGCGCTCATGCAGGACATCGATGTCGTGCGACGGCAGCGGCCGGAATCCGAACCGCACGTCCGCGCAGGGCGCGATCATGTTGGCCTTGATCCCGCCTTCGACCTTGCCGATATTGAAACGCAGGCCGGTCAGTCCCCCGAAGCGGGACTTCGCTTCGGCGTCGACCATGTCCAGCGCGTTGCCGCCCCAATGCATGACCTGGTGGAGCGCGTTCGCCTGCAGCGCATTGGCGCCCGATGCGTGCCCGGCCTCGCCCTTGAAACGCAGCAGGACCGAACTGATGCCGCGATGCGCAAGCACCGCCTCGCACATGGTCGGCTCGGCGACGATCGCCTCGGTGAAGCCGTGCTCGGTCGCCAGGGAATGATTCTTCAGGAACCCGGCGATGCAACGCGCATCGTTGGCTTCCTCGTCGCTGGAAAACAGGAATGCGGCATCGCCATCGGTCACGTTGGCCGCCGCGATCAAACCGGCAGCCGCGCCCTTGATGTCACAGGCGCCGAGGCCGATGGCGTGATCGCCGGTGACGCGCAGCACGTGCGGATCTGCGCTCCATGCCGGCGACGATGGCACCGTATCCAGGTGCACGTTGAACAGCCGTCGCGGGGTGCCGCGTACCGCCAGCAGTGACACCGCGCCATCGCCATGATCGTTGACGTCGATAAGGAAACCCGGCAATTGCGCGCGGATGTAATCGAAGATCCCGGCGCTGCCGATCAGGCGTGGCGGATTGCGGGTGTCGAATGACACCAGCGCTTCGAGGTGTTGGAGCACCTCAGGCAGCAACTCACGCATCGGATTGCCCGCCATTCACCTTCGCCCAGAGCGTGCTGCTCATGCCGAACAGCTTGATGAAGCCCTCGGCCTCCTCCACGCCCCAGTCGGCCGTCTGCGCATAGGTCGCGCCCGCGGAATTGAGGATGTGCGGTGATCGCACCTCCACCGCATCGACGCGTCCGCCCGCGGTATGCAGCACCACCTCGCCGTTGACCATGCGCTGCGACGAGGTGAGGAACGCCTCCAGGTTGGTCTTCAGCGGATCGTGGAAGAAACCTTCGTAGACCAGCTCGACCCACTTGCGCGCCACATCCGGCTTGAAGCGGTTCTGCTGCTTGCTCAGCACCGCTTCTTCCAGCGCGCGATGGGCAACCAGCAGCGCGGTCAGGCCAGGCGCCTCGAACACGATGCGACCCTTCAAGCCAATCGTGGTGTCGCCGGTGTACATTCCGCGGCCGACACCGTACTGCGCGAACATGGTGTTGAGCCTGGCCAACAGCTTGTCGCCGGGCATCTCGACCCCATCCAGCGCCACTGTCTCGCCGCTAACGAAACGCAGGCTCACTTCCAGCGCCTCAAGTGGCCACTGCTCGCGGCGCGCGCACCAGCCGCGTGCACCGTCGCCCGGCGCTTCCCAGCTGTCGATCTCGGCGCCGGACATGGTCAGCCCCAGCAGGTTCTCGTTGATCGTGTACTGCTTCTGCTTGCTGCGCACGCCAAAGCCGCGCGCTTCCAGATAGGCCTGCTCGTAGGCGCGGGTCTGGGTGTGCTCTTTCTGGATCTCGCGGATCGGCGCGATGATCCGGTAGTCGCCGCTGGACTTGACCGCCAGGTCGAAGCGCACCTGGTCGTTGCCCATGCCGGTGCAGCCGTGCGCAATGGCATTGGTGCCCAGGTCCTGCGCGCGCGCCAGCGCCGCATCGACGATCAGGTAACGGTCCGACACCAGCAGCGGGTACTGGGCCTGGTAACCCTCACCGGCCCATACAAACGGCTTGACGAACCCGTCCCAGATCGCCGGGCCGCCGTCGATGGTGACGTGCGAGGCGACCCCGAGTTCCGCCGCACGCTGCTCAATGAAGGCGCGCTCGTCGGCATCCACGCCACCGGTATCGGCGAACACGGTATGCACGTTCCAGCCGGCTTCCTTCAGGTAGGGCACGCAGAAACTGGTGTCGAGGCCGCCGGAAAAGGCGAGGACGATGTCTTGGTTGCTCATGTTTTTTACAACTCCCCCTCTCCCGTTTACGGGAGAGGGCTGGGGTGAGGGTGCTCGAAAAGTCGGAATTATTGGGAGACGAGCGCAGCCATGATCGCCTTCTGCACGTGCAGCCGGTTCTCGGCTTCGTCGATGGCAAGGCAGCGTGGCGAATCCATCACCCCGTCGGTCGCCTTGACGTTGCGGCGCAGCGGCAGGCAATGGCTGAACACGCCATCGTTGGTCAGCGCCATCTTGGCTTCATCGACGATGAAGTGCCGGTACTGGTCGCGGATGGGCTTTTCCGGCGCCCAATTACCGAAGTACGGCAACGCGCCCCAGCTCTTGGCGTACACCACCTCGGCGCCGGCATAAGCGCTTTCGATGTCGTGGCTGACCGCCAGCGAGCCGCCGCTTTCGGCCACGTTCTGCGCGGCCCAGCCCATGTAGCGCTCGTCCAGGATGTAGTCCGGGGTCGGGCACAACAGAGTCACGTCCATGCCCATGCGCGTTGCAATGGTGAGCGCCGAATTGGCGACCGCGGTGTTGAGCGGCTTTGGATGGTAGGTCCAGGTAAGCACGTATTTCTTGCCGCGCAGGTCGGTGCTGCCGAAGTGCTGCTGCAGGGTCTGTATGTGCGCCAATTCCTGGCATGGATGGGTGATCGTCTCCATGTTGATGACCGGCACCGGCGAATATTTAGAGAAGCTGCGCAGCACCTGGTCCTCGCGGTCGCGCGACCAGTCGACGAACTTCGGAAATGCACGCACACCGATCAGGTCGACATAGCGCCCCAGCACCCGCGCGACCTCCGCGATGTGCTCCTCGGTATCGCCATCCATCACCGTGCCGAGGTCGAACTCGATCGGCCATGCGTCCTTGCCCGGCTGCAGCACGACCGCATGGCCTCCCAAGTGAAACGCGCCCAGCTCGAAACTGGTGCGGGTGCGCATCGACGGGTTGAAGAACACCAGCGCGATTGATCGTCCCTTCATTTCATCGCCCAGCCGCGCGCGCTTGAACATCGCTGAACGCGCCAGCAGTGTGTCGAGGTCTGACCGGCTCCAGTCCTGCGTATTCAGGAAATGCTTCATCAGGTAGATGATCCTTCGCCGCGCCTGCGGCATTCGTGCATCCATGCACATCGAAACGAAAAAACCCAGCACGCTGGCTGGGTTCGGAAGTTTGCGACAACGGTGTTGCGCTCCGGCTACCCAGCGAAAGGTGAGGTGTCCGGTCGGCGCGCACGCGAGGTCATGCCCGAGGCCATCCGGGCGGTGTCTGCGTGACGCGTGGTGGAACGGGCATGCATGAGGGCGCGAATGCTCGCACGCTCCGTGCACGTGCGCAAGCGCCGTCAGCGGTCCTGGGTCGGTTGCGGCGTCACCGACACGCGCACGCGCAGCCGGTTGCCGGGATCGCGCCCCATCCTGGTACGGAATTTGCTGCCCCGGTAGACATAGTCGACGTCGTAGGCGATCGGCCGGCGGAACTCGCGGGCCACCGGCTGCATCCGGCAGTTTTCGAAATCCCCGTCGTCAGGCTGCGTTGACCCGCCGCTCAGTGTCTGTTTCAACGCACTCACCATTTGCGACAGGCCATTGCTCGCATCCGGTTTCTTGACCACGTCGCAAACCTGTTCCATCCGCGTGGTGCGCAACACCTGGTAAACCGGATCCACGTCAAGGACCTGCGCATATTCGTAGCGCACGTTTTCCTGCGGGATCACTACTTCGGAGGCATCCTGCGCGCGGGCGCAAGGGACCGCCAGCAACAGGGCTGCAGTGGCAAGGCTGGCTTTTAGGAGCGGGACGCGCGACAACATGGCGCAAGTCTAGCGATGCGAGCGCTACAGGGGATGAATCAACCCTGTCGTGGCACCGGCGCGGGCAAACGCGAACGCAGACGCAGGGTTGGCCCGTGTTTGCACATGGGCCCGTTACAATGGCGCACCTCCTGCGCCTGCCCCCATGAGCCTGCATCTCTACAACACATTGACGCGGCGGGTCGAGCCATTCGCACCGCTCGATCCCGCCTGCCCGACCATGTATCTGTGCGGGCCGACTGTCTACAACTATGTGCACATCGGCAACGCGCGCGGACCGGTGGTGTTCGGCGTGCTGGCCGCGCTGCTGCGCCGCCGTTACGGCAGCCTGCGCTACGCACGCAACATCACCGACGTCGA
>JBBSTP010000169.1:0-4832 GCA_038235795.1 Lysobacterales bacterium
CCGAACAGCCGGACGACGGCGTCAAGGGTCGTGTTCGCCCGGCGAGCTTCGCGGACCATTACAGCCAGCCGCGGATGTTCTTTCACAGCCAGTCGGCGCTGGAGCAGGCGCATATCGCATCGGCGATTGTCTTCGAGTTGTCCAAGGTCGGCGCAGCGCACGTGCGCGAAACCGTCGTGAGCCACCTGCGCAACATCGAGGAATCACTTGCGAAACGTGTCGCGGATGGACTGGGGATGGCGTCACTGCCCAACGCCGCGCAGCCCGCCGCGCCGGTTGTTGATATGCCGCCGTCGCCTGCGCTAGCGATCATCGAAAAGGCCAAGCTGACCCTGCGCGGACGCTGCGTCGCGATCCTGATCGCCGACGGCACCGACATGAACCAGGTGTCCGCGATTCGCGCCGCCGCGCGCAAGGCCGGCGCGCAGGTCAAGCTGGTGGCGCCGAAACTGTCGATCAAGGATGCCGCCGGCAAGCGGGTCGACGTGGACGGGCAGCTGGCGGGCACGCCTTCGACACTATTTGACGCGGTGGGCAGTGTGCTGACGCCGGAAGCTGCCGAAATGCTGTCGCGCGAAGCGGCCGCGGTGGACTGGTTCCGCGACGCCTTCGGCCATCTGAAGGCCATCGCCGCGTGTGGTGGCACCCGCAAGTGGATCTTCAAGGCGGCGGTACTGAAGCCGGATGCGGGCGTGTTCGAGCCTGAGGACGTGGCTGGCTTCATCGAGGCAGCCAAGACCCGGCAGTGGAAGCGGGAGCCGAAGGTGCGCACGCTGGCCTGAACTTTTCCACTGGCGCCGCGAACTTCAGGTCGAGCTGTCGGCCTGAAGTTCGGCCATTCGGGCCAGGTCGCTTCGCAACAACTGATATGCGGCATCACGTGCTTGCGCGTCTCGCTTGCGCAGCACCCACGCCGGATGCACGGTTGGCAGGATGCGCACGCCGCCTTCGCCAATGCGTATTTTTCCTCGCTCGCGCATCAGCGCAAATCCCGGCCCCAGCACGGCGTGCGCCGCGGTGGCGCCCAAGGTGACGATGATCGAAGGATTGACGGCGGCAATCTCCCGGTTAAGCCACGGCGCGCATGCATTGACGTGGGCAATGGCAGGGTTTTTATGCAAGCGCACCTTGCCGCGCTGTTCGAAATGGAAATGCTTGACCGCGTTGGTGAGATAGAGCGCGTCGCGGCTGATCCCGAGTTCGCTCAACATCTGGTCCAGCAGCTTGCCGGCCGGACCGACGAACGGGCGTCCAATTAGATCTTCGGCATCCCCGGGTTGCTCGCCGACCAGCATGATGCGGGCACGTTCCGGACCTTCACCGAAAATCGTTTGCGTCGCTTTTTCCCACAACGGACAGGCCCTGCATGCCTTGGCCTGTTCGCGCACGGCAGGAAGTCCGATTTTCTCTTCGACGTAAGCCACTCGAGCGACCGGCACGCGACGCCGCGGCGCCTGGGCTTCGCGCGCGGCCATCCCGGCAACGCGCGAACCTGCATCGCGCAGCAAGGCGGGAATCAGCTGCGCCTCCGGCAAGTGCTTCCAATACCGTTGCGGCATCTCCTGCTGCATCATCCGAGGGTTGATCCGGGCCGGATTGAAGATGTTGGCGTAGTAGATGCGCCACAGCTCCTCGCCGGCATCGTCCGCAGGGAGTTGCCCGGCATCCGCGCCGGCGCCAAAACAAAGCTCGCTGCGATCCCACGCCACGCTCCGGTAGGGCGTCAGGATCGCCCAGTGCATGCCGGCGAAGCGGCGCGCAAAGAAGGGTGCCACCCTATCCAGGATGTCGTGGCCGGGCTCGAACCAGGCAACGAAGCGCTCCTGCCTCCCCGGCAGCGCACGAAAGCGCACGAACGCCTTCATCTTGTGACTGTCCCGCCGTACATCCTGGGCCAGGCGATGCAGGCGATGGGTGTCCGGATCAGCAGGATTGTCCAACACCCGTGGCTCGCCATTTGCCGTGCGCCACAACAGTCGATACAGCAATGCATGGCGGCTCACGTGGCGGTGGCACAGCGCGCTTCCAGCCAGCTGCAGAAAAGCCGCGGTAACCCGCGGCGGTGGATGTATCGCCGTGGCTTCGGCCACGTCTGGCAACGCCAGCAGGTTGGCTTGGGCGCCGCCGTCCCAGTCCAGGTCCTCCGGTTCGACGCCTGCCCGCACTCCCGCGCGCGCCGCATCGCGCCAGGCGTGCGCATCCCACGGCGGCTCAACGGTGGCAGACCACCGGCTCAGTCGCACTGCCTCATGCAGCGAACAGGTCGATCTGGCGGGGCTTGGGCGCCAATTGCGCGCGCAGTGCGTCAGGATCGTCCAGGCGCTGCCGCGGGTGATGATCCAGCAACTGCACGAAGGGCAACATCTTGACCAGCGGCGCACGCAGGCGTGCCATGTCGGCGACCCGCAGCGCGCCATGACGACGCGCCATCAGCACGCGCTTGACGTTGCGCGTGCCCAGGCCCGGCACGCGCAACAGCCGCTCCTTGGGCGCCTTGTTGAGATCCACCGGGAACGCGAGCGGATTGCGTAGCGCCCATGCCAGCTTGGGATCGATGTCCAGATCCAGCATGCCATTGGCACCTTCGCTGGTGATTTCCTCGACCTTGAAGTCGTAGAACCGCAGCAGCCAATCCGCCTGATAGAGGCGGTGTTCGCGTTGCAGCGGCGGAGCGGCCAACGGCAGCGCACTGGACGCATCAGGGATCGGACTGAACGCGGAATAGTAGACCCGGCGCAGGCGGTAATTCCCGTACAGGTTGTCGCTGGCAAGCAGGATGTCGCGATCGCTGGCTCCGTCGGCGCCCACGATCATCTGCGTGCTTTGCCCGGCCGGTGCGAAACGTGGCGGTTTGGCTTTGCGCGGCGTGCCTGCCGGCGACTTGGCGCGGGCTTCCTTGGATTCCTCGATGCGCCAGCGCAGTTCGCCCATGGCCCCGCGGATCCCCGGCAGCGACTTCTCCGGCGCCAATTTCGCCAATCCGGCCTCGGTCGGCAGTTCGATATTGATGCTGAGGCGGTCCGCGTAGCGCCCGGCGGCGGCCAACAGCTCGGGCGCGGCATCGGGAATGGTCTTGAGATGGATGTAGCCGGCAAACTTGTGCTCCTCGCGCAAGCTGCGCGCCACCGCCACCAATTGCTCCATCGTGTAGTCGCTGTTGCGGATGATGCCGCTGGAGAGGAACAGCCCTTCGATGTAGTTGCGTTTGTAGAAGTCCAGGGTCAACTTCACGACTTCGTCTGGCGTGAAGCGGGCACGGACCACGTTGCTGGACACCCGGTTGACGCAATAGGCGCAGTCGAAGATGCAGAAATTCGTCAGCAGGATTTTGAGCAGGCTCACGCAACGACCATCCGGCGTATAGCTGTGGCAGATGCCCATGCCTTCGGTGCTGCCGATGCCGCCGGTGCGGCTGGAGTTCCGTCTGTTGGCGCCACTGGAGGCGCAAGAAGCATCGTATTTGGCGGCGTCGGCCAACACCGCCAATTTGCGGACAAGTTCCATCGGGCCATTGTCGCAAGCGCACTGGCGCATGGGATGAGACTGGGGCGCTGGAGCACGCATTGTTCCACCTCATTTTGTTCAGATAGCTGAAACTTGGATGGGATTGCGGGTTGCGAAGATCGTTGTGCTCCCATATTTCAGACGTGGGATTTCTGGAGGTGCGGCAGGATGGAGGACCTGGTTGTCGTGCGGCCGGAGGGCATGTATTGCCCCGCGGGCGATTTCCACATCGATCCCTGGCGACCGGTGCCGTGTGCGGTGATTACCCACGGCCATGGCGACCACGCCCGCGTCGGCATGGGCGCCTATCACACGACCACGCAGGGGCTGCCGATCCTGCAGTGGCGGCTGGGTGAGCAGGTCTACCACCCGCATGACTACGGCGACTCGTTTGACCTGGGCCAGACGCGTGTCTCGCTGCACCCCGCTGGCCACGTATTAGGGTCGGCGCAGGTGCGCATCGAACATGCGGGCGAAGTGTGGGTGGTGTCCGGCGACTACAAGCGAAATCCCGATCCGACCTGCGCGCCCTTCGAGGTGGTGCCCTGCGATACCTTCGTCACCGAGGCCACCTTCGGCCTGCCCATCTACCGCTGGCCCGACACGGCAGGCGTGGCGCGGGACATTGCCGCCTGGCGCATGGAGTGCGCGGCGCAGGGTGAGGCGGCCATGCTGTACTGCTACGGCCTGGGCAAGTCGCAGCGGCTGCTGGCGGAATTGGCCGACTGCATGGATGGCCCTGTGTTCGTGCACGGGGCGATCGCCACTGGCGTTGAGGTTTACCGCGCCGCCGGTATCCGCATGATCGAGACGGTGAAAGTGTCTGACACGCCCAAGGGCGCCGATTTCGCCGGGCAACTGGTGCTGGCACCGCCGTCGGCCGCAGGCAGCACTTGGGTACGTCGGTTCCGCGGCGCGCAACACGGTTTCGCGTCGGGCTGGATGCGGGTGCGTGGCAACCGGCGGCGGCGCAATTACGACCGCGGATTCGTGGTGTCCGACCATGCCGACTGGCCAGACCTGCTGCGCACCGTGCGCGAGACCGGAGCAAGCCGGGTCATCGCAACCCACGGCAATACCGATGCGCTGGTGCGCGCACTCAATGAATCCGGCATCGCCACGGGCACGTTCGACACCCGGTTCGGCGAGGACGATTGATGCGCCGTTTCTCGGAGCTCTACCAGCGGCTGGATCGATTGACCGCCACCAGCGACAAGCGAAGCGCCCTGGTGGCGTACATCCGCGACTGCCCGCCGGAGGACCTGGCCTGGGCGTTGCTGCTGCTGTCGGGCGGCAAGGTCGGCGGCGCCCGTCGCAAGCTCGCGACC
>JBBSTP010000170.1:0-4813 GCA_038235795.1 Lysobacterales bacterium
ATCTCCTGCGCGTGCAGTGAGCGGCCGCTGGTCTGGATGTGGTACTTCATCATCTGGCTGCGGCTGGAGGCGCCGTAGCGCTCGCGCATGGCGCGCGCCCAGATGCGGCGGGCGACGCGGCCGATGACGGTGTACTCCGGGTCCATGCCGTTGCTGAAGAAGAAGCTCAGGTTGGGCGCGAAGTCGTCGATCGACATGCCGCGCGCCAGGTAGTACTCGACGATGGTGAAGCCGTTGCTCAGGGTGAAGGCGAGCTGGCTGATCGGGTTCGCCCCGGCTTCGGCGATGTGATAGCCGGAGATGCTGACCGAGTAGAAATTGCGCACGGCGTTGTCGACGAAGTATTGCTGGATGTCGCCCATCATCCGCAGCGCGAACTCGGTGCTGAAGATGCAGGTGTTCTGCGCCTGGTCTTCTTTCAGGATGTCGGCCTGCACGGTGCCGCGCACGGTCTTGAGCGTCTCCGCCTTGATGCGGGCGTAGGTGTCTTCATCGACCACTTGATTGCCGGTCACGCCGAGCAGGCCAAGGCCGAGGCCGTCATTGGTGGGCGGCAGGTCGCCGTGGTATTGCGGCGGCTTGCGACCTTCGAACAGTTTCGCAATCGTCTTTTCGGCATCGGCCCAGCGGGCGTCATCGGCCTTGAGGTATTTCTCCACCTGCTGGTCGATGGCGGTGTTCATGAACATCGCCAGGATCATCGGCGCCGGGCCGTTGATGGTCATCGACACGCTGGTGGTGGGCGCGCACAGGTCGAAGCCGGAGTACAGCTTCTTCATGTCGTCCAGGGTGGGGATGTTGACGCCGGAGTTGCCGATCTTGCCGTAGATGTCCGGCCGCGGCGCCGGGTCTTCGCCGTACAGGGTGACGCTGTCGAAGGCGGTGGACAGGCGCGCGGCGGGCTGGCCGACGCTGAGGTAATGGAAGCGGCGGTTGGTGCGCTCCGGCGTGCCCTCGCCCGCGAACATGCGGATCGGGTCTTCGCCGGTGCGGCGATACGGATACACGCCGCCGGTGTACGGGTAGCTGCCGGGCAGGTTTTCCTTGCCGAGGAAGGTCAGCAACTCGCCCCAGCCCTTGTAGGTCGGCGCGGCAATCTTGGGGATTTTCTGGTGACTCAGCGAGGTCGTGTAGTTCGCAACAAAGATGGTCTTGTCGCGGACTTTGTATTCGGTGACCTCGTCGGTGATCGACTTCAGGCGCTGCGGCCATGCGCGCAGCAGCTTGATGTTTTCTGCGGTGAGCGACTGGATGGCGTCATTGTAGCGTTGGCGCAGGGTGAGCATGCTGCGGTCGGGGGCTTCTGCCCCCTCTCCCGCTGGCGGGAGAGGGTTGGGGTGAGGGGCGGTCTGCGACGAGATATCTGCAACCGGCACTGCCGGTGACGGGCTGTCGACTTCGACCATGCCGGGGGGCAACGCGCTGCCCTCACCCGCGCCTTCGGCGCGACCTCTCCCGCTGGCGGGAGAGGGAAGCAATGCATCGGCGCCGTAGATGTCCAGCGCCTTTGGCAGGTGGGCATCGCCCAATTGCTGCAACGCCTGCCACAGCGACTGCGCGCGGTCGGCGGTCTCGGCCTGGGTTTCGATCTGGCGGTTGATGCGGCGGCCCTGCTCGGCGATCTCGGCCAGGTAGCGCGTGCGGGCGCCGGGGATCAGCACGGTGGCGCGGGGTTCTTTCAGGGTGGTGTCGAGGTTGGTGACGAGCGAAAAGGGGTCAGAGTCATGTTTTCGGACGGCGTTGCCTGCAGGATCATTGTCATCGGCCGAAAAATGACTCTGACCCCTTTTCCCTAGCTTCTCCCGCAGCAACCTGCACAGATTCACGAACATCCAGCTGATGCCGGGGTCGTTGAACTGGCTGGCAATGGTCGGATACACCGGGACGTCTTCGTCTTTGGTTTGGAACGCGACGCGGTTGCGCTTCCACTGTTTGCGGATGTCGCGCAGGGCATCTTCGGCCCCGCGCTTGTCGTACTTGTTGAGCACGATGAGCTCGGCGAAGTCGATCATGTCGATCTTCTCCAGCTGGCTGGCCGCGCCGTAGTCGCTGGTCATCACGTACATCGGGAAGTCGACCAGGTCGACGATCTCCGAATCGGACTGGCCGATGCCGGCGGTTTCGACGATGACGAGGTCATAGCCCAGCGACTTGAGGAAGCCGATGCAATCCTTGAGCACCGCATTGGTGGCCACGTTCTGCCGGCGCGTAGCCATCGAGCGCATGAACACGCGATGGGACCTCAACGAGTTCATGCGGATGCGGTCGCCTAGCAACGCGCCACCGCTGCGGCGGCGGGTTGGGTCTACTGAAATGACCGCGATGCGCATCTTCGGGAAGCTGGCGAGGAAGCGGTTGAGTAATTCATCGGTGACGCTGGACTTGCCTGCACCGCCAGTGCCGGTGATACCGATGACCGGGGTCTTGCCGCCGGCCAGTTGCCATTGCTTGCGGAGCTTGGTCAGCTCGGCTTCGGAAAATGTGTCGTCTTCGATGGCGGACAGGGCGCGGCCGATGGCGATTTCGTTTTCGATGGAGAGCGACGAAAAGGTGTCAGGGACAATTTTCGTCCCATCTTTTCCGCTTGAAGACGCATCAGTGGTCGAAAATTGTCCCTGACACCTTTTCTCCCCTGCACGCTTCACCACGTCTTCGATCATTTCCACCAGCCCCATCTTCATGCCGTCATTGGGGTGATAGATGCGCTCGACGCCGTAGGCCTGGAGTTCGCGGATTTCCTCTGGCGTGATCGTGCCGCCACCGCCTGCAAAGATCTTGATGTGCGGGGCGCCGCGCTCTTTCAGCATGTCGACCATGTACTTCAGGTATTCGACATGGCCGCCTTGATAGCTGGACAGCGCAATCGCGTCGGCGTCTTCCTGCAACGCGGCGCGGACGACATCTTCGACGCTGCGGTTGTGGCCGAGGTGGATCACTTCGGCGCCCTGCGCCTGGATCAGCCGGCGCATGATATTGATCGCGGCGTCGTGGCCATCGAAGAGGCTGGCGGCGGTGACGAAGCGCAGCGGTGAGGCTTCCGGGTTATTTCCGGGCTGGCTTGCGGGCAGGGTTTCGGCGGGGCTGCTCATGGCGTGACTCGATCTTGCGCGGATCGCCGATTGTAGCGCGGGGCTTTGGCGGGGCTCTGGGCAGCTGCATCCACCTTTTTGTTCACGTTGGCGTGCATCCGCCAGCCGTGCGCGCACGTAAGCACTGTTGGAAGCGCGCCCCAGCCCTTTGAGGCGCCACCAGCCGCCGGCCTCGCCTACTCCCTCCTGGTGGCGAGGTCGGCGTTTTTTGTGCGGCATGAGGCACACACAGGGCAGTCGCTCGACGCGCAGCGTCGATCTGGTGCGCCGCGCTGGTAGGCGCGCATGCCGGTATCCTGCGACCTGCGCTCCCGCCTGCCTTTGATCGAGACGCCCATGCACGTTACGCGCCGTCTGGTCACCGTCCTGTTGCTGCCCCTGTTCGCCGCCTGCGCGCACCGGCAGCCGATCGCGTCCTCGGACGTGCTGCTGCTCGGTGAAACCCACGACAACGGCGAGGGCCACCGCCTGCGCGTCGAAGCATTGCGCGAGCGCATCGCAGCCGGCTGGCGGCCGGCCATTGCGATGGAGCAGTTCGACCGCGAACAGCAACCGGCGCTGGACGCGGCCATGCGCGCTTGCGCCGATGCCGACTGCGTGGTGACGCGGCTGGCACCAGGCAAGTCCGGCTGGAACTGGACCTTCTACAAGCCGGTGATCGCGCTGGCGATGGAATACAAGCTGCCGTTGCTGGCCGCGAACCTGTCACGGGCCGATGCGAGCAAGGTGATCAAGGAGGGGTTTGCCTCGGCGCTGGATGTTGGCGAAATCGCCCGCTATGGCCTGGACAAGCCGCTGCCGGCAGCGGTGCTCTCGGCGCAGGTCGAGGAAGTCCGCACCGTCCATTGCGGCATGTTGCCCGAGCAGATGCTGGAGCCGATGGCGCGCGCGCAGATCGCGCGTGACGTGTTGATGGCCGAAACCCTGCGCCCGCACGCGCCGCGCGGGGCGGTACTGATTGCCGGCAATGGCCACGTGCGCCGCGACATCGCGGTGCCGTATTGGCTGCACGCGCAAGGACTGAGGACACGCAGCGTGGGTTACATCGAGCAGGCCGGCGCAAAAGGCGAGTTCGATGCCGAGCGCCGAATTTCGGGCATCAAGCGCCCTGACGCCTGCGACGGCGTCAAGGGCATCGCTGGCAAGGCCGGCTGACACTGCTCAATTCCGCCTCGACCGAACCCCTGCGTATGGAGTTCGCGGCAGGTCAAGCATGGCCGTGACGCGCTTTTGCCGGTCGACCTGGGTAAAATATCGCGCCTTGATGCGCCTCGCATCCATTCCGTTGCTGGACCGTCCGCGTCCAGCGTTTCAACACACTTCGGCGGGACCTGTGGTCAGGTCACGACCGGTATTGGGAGCATCCGATGATCTTTGAAACCCTAGATACCACTGGCCATGAACAGGTCGTGTTCTGCCACAACAAGGATGCCGGCCTGAAGGCCATCATCGCGATCCACAACACGGTGCTGGGCCCCGCGTTGGGCGGCACCCGCATGTGGCCGTATCAGAACGAGGCCGAAGCGCTCAACGACGTGCTGCGCCTGAGCCGCGGCATGACCTACAAGAACGCGGTGGCCGGCCTGAACCTGGGCGGCGGCAAGGCGGTGATCATCGGTGACCCGGCAACCGACAAATCCGAAGCGCTGTTCCGCGCGTTCGGCCAGTTCGTGGAATCCCTGGGCGGTCGCTACATCACTGCCGAGGATGTCGGCATCGACGTC
>JBBSTP010000171.1:0-4806 GCA_038235795.1 Lysobacterales bacterium
CACGACGTCGAACTGATGATGTTCGCGCAGGCCAATTCCGAGCACTGCCGGCACAAGATCTTCAACGCCACTTGGACCATCGACGGGCGCGACATGCAGCACGCCGGCGTCCCGGTAACGCTGTTCGGCATGATCAAGAACACCCACGCGCATGCGCCCGAGCACACGTTGTCGGCCTACAGCGACAACGCCGCGGTGGTCGCAGGCTATGCCACGTCGCGCTTCCGCCCGGACCCACATACCCAGCGCTATCGTGCCGAAGCGTCGGCGGACAGCGCGTTCTGCATCAAGGTCGAGACCCACAACCATCCGACCGCGATCGCGCCGTTCCCCGGCGCATCCACTGGCGCCGGCGGCGAGATCCGTGACGAAGGCGCGACTGGCCGTGGCGGGCGTCCGAAGGCGGGCCTGTGCGGATTTTCGGTGTCGCACCTGCGCATCCCGGGCTTGCCGCAACCGTGGGAGATCGAGCGCTCGCTCAACCCGCGGATGGCGCCCGCGCTGGAGATCATGCTGGACGGCCCGCTCGGCGCCGCCGCGTTCAATAACGAATTCGGCCGGCCCAACCTGGTGGGCTACTTCCGCAGCTTCGAGCTGGACGAAGGTGCCGCGCCGGATGGCAGCCGTATGACCCGCGCCTACGACAAGCCGATCATGCTGGCCGGCGGCATTGGCGCGATGGATTGGACGATGGTCGCCAAGCGCATGCTGTCGCCCGGCGATGCGGTGATCGTGCTCGGCGGCCCGGCGATGCTGATTGGCCTGGGCGGCGGCGCGGCCAGTTCGGTCACCGGCGGCAGCAGCAGCGAGGACCTCGACTTCGCCTCGGTGCAGCGCGACAACCCGGAGATGGAGCGGCGCGCGCAGGAGGTCATCGACCGATGTGTCGCGCTGGCCGAGGCCAATCCGATCGAGTCGATCCACGACGTCGGCGCTGGCGGCCTGTCGAATGCGATCCCCGAATTGCTGCACGACTCCGGCGTGGGCGGGGTGATTGACCTCGACAAGATTCCGAAAGACGACCCGGCCCTGTCGCCGATGCAGCTGTGGTGCAACGAATCGCAGGAACGCTACGTGCTCGGCATCGCGCCGTCGCGGGTGGAGGAGTTCGCCGCGCTGTGCGCCCGCGAGCGCTGTCCGTTCGCGGTGGTGGGCACTGCGACGGCGGAACAACGCCTGGTGGTCGGCTACGGCGCGACAGTGGAAAACACCTCTCCCGCTGGCGAGAGAGGTCGAAGTCGCGAAGCCGCTTCGGGTGAGGGTGCGGAACAAGCGCCCGCCATCAACCTGCCGATGGACGTGCTGTTCGGCAAGGTGCCCAAGATGCATCGCGACACCGCGCACCCGCCGCGGCCGCGTTGGCCCGAGACCGCTACCGAGGCGCTCGACCTGCGCGAAGCCGGCTTGCGCGTGCTGTCTCATCCGACGGTCGCATCCAAGTCGTTCCTCATCACCATTGGCGATCGCACCGTTGGCGGCCTGACCGCGCGCGACCAGATGGTCGGGCCGTGGCAGGTGCCGGTGGCCGACTGCGCGATCACCCTGTCCGGCTTCGACGGCAACACCGGCGAGGCGATGGCGATCGGCGAGCGCACGCCGTTGGCCCTGCTCGATCCCGCGGCCTCCGCGCGGATGGCGGTGGGCGAGGCGATCACCAACCTGATCGCGGCGCCGGTGGAAGCGCTGAACCGGATCAAGCTGTCAGCCAACTGGATGGCCGCCGCTGGCCATGCCGGCGAGGACGCGCGCCTGTTCGATGCGGTGCGCGCGGTCGGCATCGAACTGTGTCCGGAGCTCGAAATCGGTATCCCGGTCGGCAAGGATTCGTTGTCGATGCAGTCCAGTTGGCAAGATGATGAGCAGACCGACGGACCGGTGCAGACATCCGTTTCGCCGGTGTCGCTGATCGTCACCGCGTTCGCGCCGGTGGTTGACGTGCGCCGGCAGCTCACGCCGATGCTGCAGCGGGATGTCGAATCGGAACTGTGGCTGATCGGCCTGGGCGGCGGTCGCCAGCGCCTGGGCGGTTCGGTGCTGGCGCAATGCCATCCCGAGCACGGCGGCAATGGCGCGTTGCCGGCGTTCGGCGGCGACGTGCCCGACCTCGACGATCCCCGCCGCCTGCGCGACCTGTTCGAACTGATCCGCGAAGCACGTGAGGATGATCTGTTGCTGGCCTACCACGACCGCTCCGATGGTGGCGCGTTCGCGGCGCTGTGCGAAATGGCGTTCGCCTCGCACCTGGGCCTGGACATCCAGCTCGAGGGCTGGGGCGATGGCCGCGCCGACGACGTGTTCCGCACCCTGTTCAACGAGGAATTGGGCGCCATCGTGCAGGTGGCCGTGGAAGAACGCGCCAGTTTCGCTGATCTGGTCGCGCGCCACGGCCTGATCGACTGCGCCCAGCGCATCGCCCGGCCGAGCAGTGCCGGCGTGATCCGCATCAGGCAGGAAGACCTCGCGCTCGCAGAATGGCGCTGGGATGAATTGTTCGATGCCTGGTGGTCGGTCAGCCACGCGTTGCAACGCCTGCGCGACAACCCCGAATGCGCCGACCAGGAACGCGCAGTGACCCGCCGTTTCGATGCGTCGCCGCTGGCGCCGAAGCTGACCTTCGATGCCGCCGAGGATATCGCCCGGCCTTTCATCTCAACCGGTGCCCGGCCCAAGGTCGCGATCCTGCGCGAACAGGGCGTCAACAGCCAGATCGAAACCGCGGTGGCGTTCGACCGCGCCGGCTTCGACGCGTTCGACGTGCACATGAGCGACCTCATCGCCGGGCGCGTCCAGTTGGCCGACTTCAAGGGCTTTGTCGCCTGCGGCGGCTTCAGCTATGGCGACGTGCTCGGTGCCGGCCGCGGCTGGGCCACCAGCATCCTTGAGCGGAGCGAGCTACGCGATGCGTTCGCGGTGTTCTTCGCCCGCGATGACGCGTTCACGCTGGGTCTCTGCAACGGATGCCAGATGATGGCGCAGCTGCGCGACATCATTCCCGGTGCGGAGCACTGGCCGACCTTCCAGCGCAACGCCAGCGAGCAGTATGAAGCGCGCCTGGCCTTGCTGGAAGTTGCGGAATCGCCGTCGTTGTTCCTGCACGGGATGGCGGGCTCGAGGATCCCTGTCGCAGTGGCGCATGGCGAAGGCCGCGCCGTGTTCGCCAGCGGCATCGACCAGTCCGCCGCCAACATCGCGCTGCGCTACGTCACCGGCGATGGCCGCGTTGCCGACGCGTATCCGGCGAATCCAAATGGTTCTCCCGACGGTATCGCCGGCCTGACCAGCCGCGACGGCCGCGCCACCATCCTGATGCCGCATCCGGAGCGCACCTTGCGCAGTGCCAACTTCAGCTGGGCACCACGCGACTGGCCGGATGCGTCGCCGTGGCTGCGCATGTTCCGCAATGCGCGGGCGTGGGTTGGTTGACGAGCCGAGGTGGAAAGAATTCAGGTGGCTGGATCGTGCTGACTTGGCCCGCCTGCTACGCTCGCGGTTCCGCGAAAGCCGCCTGATCCGCCAGCCATGAGTGCAGTCCTGTCCGATCCGAGCCCCGCCAGTGTCGATGAGCGAATCGTCGCGATGTTGCTGCAGCGCGGCAAGCTGAAGGAGCCCGATCTGATTCGCGCCCGGCGCTTGCAGGAACAGGACGGCGGTAGCTTGCTGGCGTTGCTCGGCCGGCTGGGCCTGGTCTCGGAGCGCGACCATGCCGAGGCCTGTGCCAGCGAGTTGAATCTGCCGCTGCGCAGCGCGCGCGACCTGCCGGAACTGCCGCCGGAAGACACCACGCTGGGCATCAAGTTCATGAAGCAGTTCCACGTGGTGCCGGTTGCGGCGGATGCCGAAGCGTTCGACGTGCTGTTGGCCGATCCGCAGGATGCGTACGTGATGGATGCGCTGCGGCTGGCGAGTGGGCGCGAGGTGCGCCCGGCGGTAGCGCTGCGCTCGGAGATCGACGAGTTGATCGAGCGCTGGCACGGACAGGGCCGCAGCGCGATGGAAGGCATCGTTGACACGGCTGAAGGAGAAGACGGCTTCGACGACGTCGAGCACCTGCGCGACCTGGCTTCGGAAGCGCCGGTGATCCGGCTGGTCAACCTGGTCATCCAGCGTGCGGTGGAGTTGCGCGCCTCCGACATCCACATCGAACCCTTCGAGAACCGGCTGAAGGTGCGCTACCGCATCGACGGCGTGCTGGAAGAAGGCGAAAGCCCGCCGCCCAACCTGACGGCCGCTGTCATCAGCCGCATCAAGATCATGGCCAAGCTCAACATCGCCGAGCGCCGCCTGCCGCAGGACGGCCGGATCATGCAGCGCGTGCAGGGCAAGGAACTGGACCTGCGCGTCAGCACGATTCCCACGGCGCACGGCGAGTCGGTGGTGATGCGCCTGCTGGACCGCGAGACGGTGGTGCTGGATTTCCACCGGCTGGGCTTCACCGACAACTTCCTGCCGCGCTTCCAGCAGGTCCTTGACCAGCCGCACGGGATCCTGCTGGTGACCGGGCCAACCGGTTCGGGCAAGACCACCACGCTGTATACGGCGCTGAGCAAGCTCAATACGCCGGCGGTCAAGATCATCACGGTCGAAGATCCGGTCGAATACCAGATCGAGGGCATCAACCAGATCCAGGCCAAGCCGCAGATCGGGCTGGATTTCGCCAATGCACTTCGCAGTATTGTCCGGCAGGATCCGGACATTATCATGATCGGTGAAATGCGCGACCTGGAGACCGCGCGCATTGCGATCCAGTCCGCGCTGACCGGCCATCTGGTGCTCAGCACGCTGCATACCAACAATGCCGCTGGTGGC
>JBBSTP010000172.1:0-4790 GCA_038235795.1 Lysobacterales bacterium
GCGCGCACCGCAATCCGCCACCAGCTCAAGCACCTTGAGCACGAGGACGCGGTACAGCTGGGCCATCGCATGCTGGACCGCGCGCTTGGCACCCAGAACACCTCGCTCGACCGGCTGCCGGCGGACCGGCTGGACGCCTACATCGCCGAAAACCGTTACCCGCGGCTGGAAGCCTTGCTGGCGGACATCGCCTTGGGCAATCGCATGCCGACGCAGGTGGCGCAGGCATTGGCGCACGTAGCCCAGCAGCAGACTGCGGACCTGTCGCAATTGGGCGGCGCTGCGCCGCAGGAGCGCATCCTGATCACCGGTGCCGAACGCGGCATCATCACCTTCGCGCAATGCTGCATGCCGATTCCCGGTGACGAGATCATGGGTTACCACAGCGCCGGCAAGGGGATTGTGGTGCATCGGCTGGAATGCCCGAACGTGGCCGAATACCGCAAATCGCCCGAGCGCTGGGTGCAGATCGGCTGGGACCGGGAGGTCTCGGGCGATTTCGATGCGGCGCTGCGGGTCGAGGTCGACAACCGTCCCGGCGTGCTGGCGCAGGTGGCAGCTGCAATTGCGCATGCCGAGTCCAACATCGACCGGGTGGAATACCTCGAACGCGACACCATCGTGGCCGCGATCCGCTTCTCCATCGAAGTTGCAGACCGCAAGCACCTGGCTGAGGTGATCCGCAAGATCCGCCGGCTCAATGTCGTGCACGGGGTGCAGCGCCTGTAGCGCCGTTACACTGGCTGACCTTTTCCGTCGCGAGTCCGCCATGCCACGCACCGCCATCCACAGCGATTACGCCCCGGCCGCGATCGGCCCTTATTCGCAGGCCACCCGCGCCGGCAACCTGGTGTTCTTCAGCGGCCAGATCCCACTGGTCCCGGCGACAGGCCAGCTGGTGGACGGCGATATCACGGCGCAGGCACGACAAGCGTTCGACAACCTCAAGGCGGTGTGCGAAGTCAGCGGAGGCTCGATGGACGACATCGTCCGGGTCGGCCTGTACCTGACCGACCTGGGACAGTTCGCCGCGGTCAATACGGTGATGGCCGAGTACTTCCAGGCGCCGTATCCGGCACGCTCCACCATCGAAGTGACGGCGTTGCCGAAAGGCGCGGTGTTCGAGGTGGACGCGGTGCTCGTCCTGCCCTGATTTCGTGGCACGCAGCAAAGCCCCAGCGCCGGCGCTGAGTGCATCCGGCGCGACCCCGATCACCACCTTGCCCGGGGTCGGGCCGGTACTAGCCGAAAAGCTCGCCGCACGCGGACTGCTAAGCCTGCAGGACCTGTGGCTGCACCTGCCGCGGCAATACGAGGACCGCACCGCGCTGTCGCCGATTCGCGGCCTGCAGGCCGGCATGACGGTGCAGGTGGAAGGTCGGGTTGAAGCGGTGAAGCGCGGCTTCCGTTACCGGCCGATGCTGCGGGTCGCTGTTTGTGACGACTCCCACGGCACGCTGGTATTGCGCTTCTTCCATTTCCGCGCCCAGCAAGTCGCGCAGTTCAGCCCCGGCGTGCGTATCCGCGCGTATGGCACGCCGCGGCCCGGCCAGCAGGGGCTGGAGATGGTGCACCCGAGCTACCGCATCCTGGGTGATGGCGAGCACGCGCTGGGCGATGCGCTGGATCCGGTGTATCCGGAGATCGAAGGCATTGGTCCGGCCAACCTGCGCCGGCTGATTGGCCTGGCGCTGGAGCGCCTGCCGGATGCCGCAAGCCTGGAACTACTGCCGGCGGACGCATTGGCGCGACTGCAGCTGCCGGCCCTGCGCGATGCCTTGCTCACCCTGCATCGCCCACCGGCGGATGCGGATGTCGCCAGCCTGCAGGCGGGCCTGCATCCGGCCCAGCGCCGGTTGGCACTGGAGGAACTACTGGCCCACCAGCTCAGCCTGCGCCGGCAACGGATCGCCCTGCAGCAGCAAGGCGCGCGGCCGCTTGCGGGCAAGGGGCTGCTGGTCGAGCGCCTGCGCAAGCAACTGCCGTTCACGCTGACTGCAGCGCAGCAGCGTGTGTACGCGCAGGTGCGCGACGACCTGGCACTGCCGCGGCCGATGCTGCGGCTGGTGCAGGGCGACGTGGGCAGCGGCAAGACCGTGGTCGCGGCAATGGCGGCGTTGCTGGCGATCGAGGAAGGCCGGCAGGTGGCGCTGATGGCGCCGACCGAGCTGCTGGCCGAACAGCACCTTGGCAACATGCGCGCCTGGCTGGAGCCGCTGGGCGTGCGCGTCTGTTGGTTGGCCGGCAAGGTCACCGGCAAGGCGCGTGCAGCGGCGCTGGCCGACGTTGCCTCCGGCGCTGCGCAGTTGGTGGTCGGCACCCATGCGCTGATGCAGGAAGCGGTCGCGTTCCATGACCTGGCGCTCGCCATCGTCGATGAGCAGCACCGCTTCGGGGTGCACCAGCGGCTGGCCTTGCGCGACAAGGGGGGCGAAAGCAGTGGCCTGCCGCACCAGTTGGTCATGACCGCAACGCCCATCCCGCGCACGTTGGCAATGAGCGCCTACGCCGACCTAGACGTTTCGGCGATCGATGAACTCCCGCCCGGCCGGACCCCGGTCTCCACTATCGCCCTGGCCGCCGAGCGCCGTCCGGAGCTGGTCGAACGCATCAGCAAAGCCTGCGCCGAAGGCCGGCAGGCGTACTGGGTGTGCACCCTGATCGACGATTCAGACGAGGTCGTCGCGCAGGCTGCGCAGTCCACCTTCGAAACCCTGCAGTTGGCCTTGCCCAACCTGCGCATCGGCCTGGTCCATGGCCGCCAGAAGGCCGCCGAAAAGCAGGCGACGATGCGCGGCTTCAAGCAAAGTGAACTCGACCTGTTGGTGGCAACCACCGTCATCGAGGTCGGCGTGGACGTGCCGAATGCCTCGCTGATGGTGATCGAGAATGCCGAACGCCTGGGCCTGGCCCAGCTCCACCAGCTGCGCGGCCGGGTTGGCCGTGGCAGCGCGGCCTCAAGCTGCGTGCTGCTCTATCAGTCGCCGTTGTCGGCGATGGCGTGCGAGCGGCTGGATACGCTGCGCCGGACCAATGACGGCTTCGAGATCGCCGAGAAGGACCTGCAGTTGCGTGGACCCGGCGAATTGCTGGGCACCCGCCAGACCGGCCTCGCCAATTTCCGCCTTGCCGATCTGGTGCGCGACGCCGACCTGCTGCCGCAGGTGCATGCGCTGGCGGACCAGCTGTTGGCGACATCGCCTGACTTGGCCGAGCGGATCGTGATGCGCTGGGTCGGAGGCGCGGCGCGCTATGCCTCTGCGTGAGGCATGGGCGTGGCAGGCCTGCGTGGCGGGGCTGCATCCAGCGATAATGCGCGGATGACTATTGAACGCATTCCCCTGCTGATCGACACCGACCCGGGCGTGGACGACGCGCTTGCCCTGCTGATGGCCTTCAACGATCCGAGCCATCAGATCGTCGCGCTGACAATCGCCGCCGGCAACGTCGGCCTTGAACACACCGTCGCAAATGCGCTGAAACTCTGCGATGTCTGCGGCGTGGACGTGCCGGTATTCGCTGGCGCCGACGCGCCGTTGCTGCATCCCGCGCTGGACGCGGCCTATGTGCATGGCCGCGATGGCTTTGGCGATACGGGCTATGTGCCGTCCACCCGCCAGGCACAGGCCGAGCACGCTGCATTGGCGATCCTGCGTTTGTCGCATGAACACGCGGGCCGCCTGCTGCTGGTTGCGCTTGGCCCACTGACCAATATTGCGCTGGCGCTGAAGCTCGATCCGAGCCTGCCGCAGCGTATCGCCCGCTGCGTGGTGATGGGCGGCGCGGTCAGTGCGCACGGCAACATCACCCCGGCCGCCGAGTTCAATATCGCCTTTGACCCGGAAGCGGCGCATATCGTGTTCACCGCATTTCCCAGGATCGAGCTCGCGGACTGGGAGGCGGTGCTGGCGCACGGCTTGCCGCATGCCGATGTGGAGCGCTGGCTGGCGGCGGATTCACCGCGGGCGCGCTTCTATGCCGGGATTTCCGCACACACCCGGGCCTGGTCACGGGCTGGGCGCGGCGAGCGCTGGCATGCAGCGGACGCGCTGGCGATGGCGCTGGCGCTTGAGCCAGGCGGCGCAGTGGAGATGCTCGAGCGCCCGCTGGCGGTGGAACTGGACGGACGCCACACCCGTGGGACCACGGTCATAGACTGGAACCGGCAGGGCGGCGGCGCGGACAATGCAGCCATCCTGATGCGTTACGACCAGGAACACTTTGAGCGTCGGCTCGAGTCGGCGTTGGCAGCTTCCTGATGCGGATGCGGGATTGGTCGGTGTTCGCGAGCGGTATTTCGAGCCGCGTAGCAAATACCGGGCAATGGCGCCGCCACGAGAGGATCAGAAGCTTGCGCCTGACCGGCGAGGCCCGCTATAATGCGCGGCTCTCTTCCGCTTCAATCTCAGGTCCACGCCATGAAAGACGGCATCCATCCCGAATACCGTGACGTCGTCTTCCAGGACGTGACGTCCGATTTCAAGATCCTCACCCGCTCGACCCTTGCCAGCAAGGAAACGGTGAAGTGGGAGGACGGCAACGAATATCCGCTGATCAAGGTGGAAGTGTCGTCGTCGTCGCATCCGTTCTATACGGGCCAGCACAAGATTCTGGATACCGGTGGTCGCGTGGACAAGTTCCGCAAGCGCTACCAGCAATAGCGGAAAAAAGCGCGACCCGCGTCGCCCGACGGCCACCCCAGCGGTGGCCGTTTGCGTTTACGGCACCCGAACGCAATCCGCACGCACGGCCAGGGCCAGGGGCCAGAACCGCGTGGGTGGTGGCTATCC
>JBBSTP010000173.1:0-4704 GCA_038235795.1 Lysobacterales bacterium
ACCACCAGGTCCGCGCTGGCAAGCTCGCGCATCACCACGTCGTAATACGGGTACAGGGCGGTGACGTTCGGGCCAAGCCGCATCATCTCGTCCATGCGATCGGTGCGCATTTCAAAGACAACCACATTGCTGCCAGCGGCTGCGGCCAGTGCCGCCGAAGCGCCACCTGCCTGTCCTGCGCCGAACACGACCACCTTGCCGCGTTCGGTCGACGGCAGGCCGCCGAGCAGCTTGCCCTTGCCACCCATCGGCTGATGCAGGTAGTGCGTGCCGACCTGCACCGCAATCTTGCCGGCGATGATCGACATCGGCGCCAGCAACGGCAGATCGCCGTTGGGCAGCTCGACGGTCTCGAAGGCGATGCCGGTCAGGCCGATGTCCAGCAGGCGTCGGGTCAATGCCGGCTCGGCGGCCAGGTGCAGGTAGCAGAACAGCAGGTGATCCTTGCGCAGGAGCGCGAGGTCACCCTCGATCGGCTCCTTGACCTTGACGATCATCTCGCCTTTTTCGTAAAGCGCAGCAGCATCCGGCGCGATGGTGACCCCGAGCTTGCTGTACTGCTCATCCTTGAACCCGGATTTGAGTCCGGCGCCCTGCTCGATCCAGACCTCATGGCCACGCTTGACCAGATCGCCCGCGGCGGCAGGCACCAGTGCAACACGCCCTTCCAGGGTCTTGGTTTCCTTGGGTACACCGATACGCATGACGAACTCCTGCAGTGGTTGGGCGACAGCGTTCCAGATGTCGCGCCTTGTAATGGGTCGATGCCGCCGCCAAGCTAGTGGCACGCAGCGGGTACTGGACTATCCGCGAATACCGCGAATCACCGCGAAATTGAAATTATAGAGCCTAGACTCAAGCCCATGAATGCACCCAAGCACGCCCGTCTGTTGATCCTTGGTTCCGGCCCCGCCGGTTGGACCGCCGCCGTTTATGCCGCGCGCGCCAACCTCAAGCCCGTGGTGATCACCGGCATGGCCATGGGTGGCCAGCTGATGACCACCACCGAAGTCGACAACTGGCCGGGGGATCCTCATGGGCTGATGGGTCCCGCCTTGATGGAGCGCATGCAGGCCCACGCCGAGCGTTTCGACACCGAAACCGTGTTCGACCACATCCACACCGTCGACCTGTCGCAGCGGCCGTTCCGGCTCACCGGCGACTCGGGCGAATACACCGCCGATGCGCTGGTCATCGCGACCGGCGCGACCGCCAAGTACCTCGGCATCCCTTCCGAGGAAATCTTCAAGGGTCGCGGCGTGTCGGCCTGCGCGACCTGCGATGGCTTCTTCTACAAGGACCAGGACGTGGCGGTGATTGGCGGCGGCAACACGGCGGTGGAGGAAGCGCTGTACCTGTCGAACATCGCGCGCAAGGTCTACCTGGTGCATCGCCGCGATACCCTGCGCGCGGAAAAGATCATGCAGGACAAGCTGTTCGCCAAGATCGAGGCGGGCAAGATCGAACCGGTCTGGCACCACACCGTCGACGAAGTGCTGGGTAACGATGCCGGCGTCACCGGGATGCGAGTCAAGTCCATGCTGGATGGCAGTACACGCGAGATCGACGTGCACGGCTTCTTCGTGGCGATCGGCCACAGCCCGAACACGCAGCTGTTCGACGGCCAGCTGGCGATGAAAAACGGTTATCTGACCATCAACACCGGGCTGGACGGCAACGCCACCCAGACCTCGGTGCCGGGCGTGTTTGCCGCGGGCGATGTCGCCGACCAGGTGTACCGCCAGGCGATCACTTCGGCTGGCTTTGGCTGCATGGCAGCGCTGGATGCCGAGAAATTCCTGGACCTGTAGCAAAACGGCGCACCACACGCCTTTCGCAGCCGCAACGGCGATACTCGGTATCAATCACTCCCGGGGACGCGTTCAGGCATGACTGACAAATGGTTGTACGTGCTGAAGCGGCTGTCCAAGCGCATGTGGTTTCGCGCGTCGCTGTATTGCGGCTTGGCCGTGGTGACCGCCTTGGTCGGCGTCGTGGTCAAGCCGGCATTGCCGCCGGGGCTGGCGGGTCGGTTTGGTGCCGACGCGGTCGGAAATATCCTTTCTATCCTTGCGACTTCCATGCTGGCGGTGACGACGTTCTCCCTGGCAACCATGGTCTCGGCGTATGCCGCCGCGTCGCAATCGGCGACGCCACGGGCAGCAAACCTTTTGATCGAGGACAACGGCGCGCAGGGAGCGCTGGCTACCTTTATCGGCGCCTTTCTTTTCTCCATTGCGGGGCTCATCGCGCTCAGTACCGGCATCTACGGCGATGGCGGGCGCATGGTCCTGTTCGTCGCCACGGTGGCGGTGATCGTGCTGATCACGGTGACGCTGCTGCGCTGGATCGAGCAGTTGTCACGTTTCGGCAGGGTCAGCGAGACCATCAACCTGGTGGAGGCTGCGACGAAAAAAGCGATGCAGGCTCGTGCGTGCGCGCCGTGGCTGGGCGGGGTCCCTGGCGGAAGCGTGGCGTTGACCGCGGGAATCGCGGTGGAAGCCGACAACGTCGGCCACGTCGAGCATCTGGACATGGAGCGACTTCAGTCCGTTGCGCTGGACCATGGTTGCGATATCCATGTGCGTTCACTGCCGGGCACGCTCGCGCTGCCGGGACGACCGCTCGCCATCGTGGTGGGCACGATCAACCAAGACGGTATCGCCAAGCTGCGCGATGCGTTTTCGATCGGTGACGCGCGCACCTTCGAGAACGACCCGCGCTACGGCCTGATCGTGCTGACCGAGATCGCGGTTCGCGCGTTGTCGCCCGCGATCAACGATCCCGGCACCTGCATTGACGTCATCGGGACCGTCGTGCGCCTGTTCACAGGCTGGTCGGAGGCACGGATCGAGGACACTGGTCCCGCGGAGATTCGGTTTCCCAGCGTTCATGTGCCCGCCATCGAAGAGGCGGACATGTACGACGACGTATTTCCTTCGATTGCGCGCGAAGGCGCACATATGCGCGAGATCGGGATCAAGTTGCAGAAGGCCTTCGCCGCACTGTCGTTGTCCAGGCTTCCCGCCATGAGCATGCCCGCCGGGAAGTACGCGCAGGATGCACTGGCGCGCGCGATCGCGGCAATGTCGTTCGAGGCAGACCGGGACATGTTGCGACAGGTGGCGTTCGTCGCTCCGGACGCGAACGTGAGCCCACCCCTGCGATCGTCGGATGACGGAAATGCTTGAAGCGCGCGTGGTCGGCGCGCTGTCGCAGATTGCAGCGGCCGATTGGGACGCGCTGCACGATCAACGCAATCCGTTCGTGGCGCACGCCTTCCTGGCGGGCCTTGAGCAGACCGGCTGCCTGCGCGCGGACTGGGGCTGGACCCCGCAACACATCGGACTGTGGGATGGCGATGTCCTGGTCGCGGCCGTTCCGGGTTACCTGAAGGAAAATTCGCACGGGGAGTTCGTGTTCGACCACGCCTGGGCGCATGCCTACGCCCAGCACGGGCTCGACTATTACCCGAAATGGCTTGGCGCGGTGCCCTACTCGCCCGTGACCGGTCCGCGACTGCTTGCATGCGATGGCGATGCCCGCGCCGCGCTGGTGCAGGCGATCAGCACGCACATGAGTGGCGCCGGACTGTCGTCAGCGCATGTCAATTTCCACACCCAAGCCGACGATGCCGCGTTCGATGCCAACTGGCTGTTGCGCGAAGACATCCAGTTCCATTGGCGCAACGATGCCGGTTGGACGACTTTCGAAGACTTCCTCACCTCGATGGACCACAAGCATCGCAAGAACATCCGCCAGGAGCGGCGCAAGGTGCGCGATGCCGGCATCGAATTCCGCGTCCTGCATGGCGACGATGCATCCGACGACGATCTGGCCGCCATGTACGGCTTTTACCTGCAGACCTTCGCCGAATACGGCAACTCGCCGGCGCTGACTCTGGATTTCCTGCGCCACCTCGCCGCCGCCATGCCCCGCCAACTGGTGATGTTCCTCGCTCAATTGCACGGTGCGCCGATCGCTGGCGCCCTGTGCCTGCGTGGCGGCGAGACACTGTACGGGCGCTACTGGGGCGCTTCGGGAATCTCCCCGGGCCTGCACTTCGAGACCTGCTACTACCAAGGCATCGACTATTGCCTGAGCGAAGATTTGACGATGTTCGAACCCGGCGCCCAGGGCCGGCACAAGATCGCGCGCGGTTTCCTGCCGGCGCTGGTGCGTAGCCGGCACCTGGTTTCGGACCCGCGTTTCGGGCCGGCCCTGAAGCGCTGGTGCGCCGAGGAACGCGATGGTGTCCAAGCCCACCTTGCGCAACTCAACACCCATTCGCCATTCCGCCAGGGCGATGCGGCGTGAGCCTGCTGCTTCCGCAGCTGTCGTCCGATCCGCAGGCACCTTTCCCGCCGCCCGATACCGCACTGGCCGATCCCGACGGATTGCTTGCATTCGGTGGCGACCTGTCACCCAAACGCCTGCTCAACGCCTATCGAAGCGGCATCTTCCCGTGGTATTCGAACGGGGAACCGATCCTGTGGTGGTGTCCGTCCGAGCGTGCAGTGTTCCGCACCAATGGCGTCCACCTGCCGACGCGGCTTAGCCGCACGCTGCGCACGTCCACATGGATGGTCCGCGCGGACACCGCGTTTGATGAGGTCATCGCGGCCTGCGCAAGTGCACCGCGCGCTGGCCAGCCAGGAACCTGGATCACCCCGGCGATGCAACGCGGATATTGCCAATTGCATC
>JBBSTP010000174.1:0-4701 GCA_038235795.1 Lysobacterales bacterium
CCGCGCCGGATCGAGCGCTACCTGATGCTGATCGGTGGCAGTGGCGTGCAGCCGGTGGTGGTGCTGACCAAGGCCGACCAGGACGGGGCCGACACCGAGGCTGCGCGGCAGGAGTTGCGTGCGTTCGACGTGCCCGTGGTGGCGGTTAATGCGAGGGATCGTGCCAGCGTGGCGACGCTTGAGCCGTGGCTGGGCGAAGGGCAGAGTATTGTCCTGGTCGGCAGTTCCGGCGCCGGCAAGTCGACCCTCACTAATACCCTGCTCGGCACCGAGAGGATGAAAACCGGTGCGGTTCGCGAGACCGATGACCGCGGGCGTCACACCACCACCCATCGCGCCTTGATCGCGCTGCCGTCGGGGGCCTGCATGATCGACACGCCCGGCATGCGCGAACTCAAGCCAACCGGCGAGGAAAACGTCGCCGAGAGTTTCACCGACATCGAAGCGCGGGCCGCGCAATGCAAGTTCCGCGACTGCAAGCACGCGCGCGAGCCGGGTTGCGCGGTGCGCGCAGCGATCGAGGCCGGCGATATCGATCGGGATCGAGTGGCGAATTTCCTCAAGCTACGCGACGAAATTGTCGGTGCTGCAGGCCAGCTGGCCACGCGGTTGGCGCAGAAGGCCGATGCGCGCGTGCAGGCGAAGGGACCGCGCACCCGCGTGGACCAGCACGCAGACGACTGATGGCCGCGGAGCGCTCCCCCGACATCGCCCACCACGCCGCGCTGGACGCACGCCTGGCCAGGGCGGCGCGCGGGATCCGCCTGCTCCGCCTGGTCAGCTGGCCCGCCAGCGAGCAACAACGCTTCCTGGCCAACCATGCACAGGGCAACGCGCGACTGCCGGCCCATGCCTACCCGAAGCATGATTTTTCCGCCGAGCGCGTTGAGTTCGAGGCCATCGCCGCCGCGGCCGATCCTTCGCATCCGCTGGGTATCTACCTGATCGAATCCGCGCACAGCTGGTCGCTTGCCGCTGAGCTGCTGGAAAACCTCGGGACTGCGCAGGTCACCGGCATTTCGATCGCGCTGTTCGGCAAGCCCGACCACACCCTGCCCGGTGGCGCCACGACCCGCGAGGCCGCCCGCCATTTCATCAACATCGCCAATGAGCTGGACCAGGAACTGCTGGCACCCTCCGAGCAAGTGCCAATCTCGGCCACATCGCTGAGCCTGCAGTTGCAGGCGGCGCTGGATGATTATTTCGACGCGCGGGTGATTACCGTGGAACTGGACCCGGACCTGATCGCCAAGGCCGCGGCCGGCGCCACCCGCATCCGCCTGCGCGCGGGCGCCGCGTTTTCCGATTACGACCGCCACCAGCTTTTGCAGCACGAAGCCTTCGTGCATTCACTCACGGCCCTCAATGGCCGCGAGCAGACCGTGCTGCCGAGCCTGTCGTTGTCGTCACCCCGCACTACCGCGACCCAGGAAGGACTGGCGACGTTCGCCGAGCAGATCACCGGTAGCATCGACATCGAGCGCATGAAGCGGGTCAGCCTGCGCATCGAAGCGGTGGCGATGGCGCTGGAGGGCGCCGACTTCCTGCAGGTGTTCCACTATTTCGTCGACGCCGGCCAAGGCCCAGTCGAGAGCTTCACCTCCGCCCAGCGCGTCTTCCGCGGCGTGCCGACCACCGGCGGCTGCGCCTTCACCAAGGACACGGTGTACCTGCGCGGCCTGATCGGCGTGCACACCTTTTTTCGCTGGGCACTGAAGAACCGCAAGTTGCGCCTGTGCAGGATGCTGTTCGCGGGCAAGATGACCCTGGCCGACGTGCAACGCTTCGAGCCGTTGTTCGACAGCGGCGATTTGCTGCCACCGCGCTGGTTGCCGGAATGGGTGGAGCGCGCCAATGGCCTGGCCGGGATGCTGGCGTTCTCGCTGTTCGCCAATCGCATCCGGCTCGACCAGATCATGTCGGCCGAGCGCGTCTCCGATATCTGACCGGCGGTTGCCTAACCGCCTATTACGGGTGAAGCCGCTATCATCATCGATCCGCATCCGCAGCGTGATCCGATGACCGACCAGCATGACTCCAGCGACGATCTGAAGCAGGCCGCGCTCGACTACCACCGGCTCAGTCCGCCTGGCAAGATCAAGATCAGCGCGACAAAACCAATGGTCACCCAAGGCGACCTGGCGCTGGCCTATTCGCCCGGCGTCGCCTACGCCTGCGAGGCGATCGTAGCCGATCCGAACGAGGCCGGCACGCTGACTGCGCGCGGCAATCTGGTGGCGGTGGTGACCAATGGCACTGCGGTGCTGGGGCTGGGCGACATCGGCCCGCTGGCGAGCAAGCCGGTGATGGAAGGCAAGGGCGTGCTGTTCAAGAAGTTCGCCGATGTGGACGTGTTCGACATCGAGATCAACGAGCGTGATCCCGACAAACTCGTTGACATCATTGCGTCGCTGGAGCCCACCTTCGGCGGCATCAACCTGGAGGACATCAAGGCGCCGGAGTGTTTCGTCGTCGAGCGTAAATTGCGCGAGCGGATGAACATCCCGGTGTTCCACGACGACCAGCACGGCACCGCCATTATCGTAGGCGCCGCGGTGCTCAACGCGTTAGAACTAGCGGGCAAGAAGATCCAGGACGTCAAGCTGGCGACCAGCGGCGCCGGCGCGGCGGGCATCGCCTGCCTGGACATGCTGGTGGCGCTGGGCATGGATCCGCGGAATATCCTCGCGGTGGATCGCGAAGGCGTGTTGCATGTCGGGCGCGAGCACATGGACCCGGACAAGCAACGCTACGCGCGCGACACCGACAAGCGCTGCCTGGCCGACATCATCGAAGGGGCGGACGTGTTCCTGGGCCTGTCGGCGGGCGGCATCCTCAAGCCGGAGATGGTCGCGACGATGGCGCCGCGCCCCATTATTTTGGCGCTGGCCAATCCGAGCCCGGAAATCCTGCCGGAGCACGCCAAGGCGGCGCGCCCGGACTGCATCATCGCCACCGGCCGCAGCGACTACCCGAACCAGGTCAACAACGCGCTGTGCTTCCCGTACATCTTCCGTGGCGCGCTGGACGTGGGCGCCACCGAAATCAACGAGGCGATGAAGCTGGCTTGCGTGCGCGCGATCGCGCAACTGGCGCGGATGGAAGCGGGCGACCTCGGCAGTGCTTATGCCGGCGAAGCGCCGACATTCGGTCCTGAATACCTGATCCCGCGCCCGTTCGACCCGCGCCTGCTGACCATGCTGGCGCCGGCAGTGGCGCAGGCCGCGATGGCATCCGGGATCGCGTCGCGGCCGCTGGCTGATGTTCATGCGTACCGCGAGAAGCTCGGCCAGTTCATCCATCGCAGTAGCTTGATGATGAAGCCGGTGTACGAGCGCGCCCGCGACAGCCGGCAGCGCGTGGTCTACGCCGAGGGCGAGGAATACACGGTGCTGCGCGCGGTGCAGACGGTCATCGATGAACGCCTGGCGTTGCCCATTCTGATTGGCCGCCCGGACGTGATCGAGACCCGCATCGAGAAACTCGGCCTGCGCATGCGAATCGGGGTGGATTTCGAACTGACCAACATCAATGACGATCCGCGCTTCGATGAGTACTGGCGCCAGTACCACGCGCTGACCGAACGCCGCGGCGTGACCCCGGACGCGGCCAAGAACCTGTTGCGTTCGCGGCCGACGTTGATCGCCGCGCTGATGGTCGAACGTGGCGAAGCCGACGCGATGATCTGCGGCCTGGTCGGGCGTTACCACAAGAAACTGGGTTACCTGCGCAGCATCTTCGACTTCCAGCCGGGCGTGGTCGGCACCGCGGCGATGACCGGGGTAATCAACGACCAGGGCGTGATCTTCTTCGTCGACACCCATGTGCAGCAGGACCCGTCGGCCGAGCAAATCGCCGAGGCGACGATGCAGGCCAGCTATCGGTTGAAGCTGTTCGGCATCGAACCCAAGGTCGCGCTACTGTCGCATTCAAATTTCGGCAGCCACCAGGACAGCAGCGCACTGAAGATGCGCCGCGCCTACGAGATCATCCGCGCGCGCGTGCCCAAGCTCGAGGTCGACGGCGAGATGATGGCCGACACCGCCTGGGACGAGGCACTGCGCCAGCGCATCTTCCCCGGCACCACGCTATCGGGCCGCGCCAACCTGCTGGTCATGCCCAACCTGGACGCGGCCAACATCGGCTACAACCTGGTGCGGGTGATGACCGGCGGCGTCGCCATCGGCCCGATCCTGATGGGGCTGGACCAGCCCGCGCACATCCTGACCCCGGCCTCGACCTCGCGCCGGGTGGTCAACATGACCGCGATTGCCGCGGTCGAGGCGCAGATCCGCACCAGCATGAAGTGAGTGGGTGCTTCGATCCTGTCGTTCCAGAGCGGCGCGGCATCCGCGACGCGGGGCAGCGTCGCAAATACATCCGGGTAAAAAGTGGTTGTCGCCGCCGCTCGTCATGGACACTCGAAGCACGCTTGCTAGACTCAGGCTCCCAACGCACTGCCGGGTGTCCCGGCGACCCGGAGCGCGCATGAACTGGCTCAACGAGATGCTTCAGAACGATCCCGACCCGACCGAGTCGCGGGAGTGGATCGAATCGATCAAGGCGGTCATCGACAACGACGGTCCCGGCCGCGCGCACCAGTTGCTGGAAGGCATGGTCGAGCTCACCCGCCGCGCCGGCGCGCACCTGCCGTTCGCGCCGACCACGGAATACATCAACACCATCCCCACGCACCTGGAG
>JBBSTP010000175.1:0-4695 GCA_038235795.1 Lysobacterales bacterium
AAAGGTCAGCCCGGCCGCATTGAAGCGGCTGGCGCCGTAGCGGATCAGGTCGATGATCGTCTGCAATTCCTGGGACATGACGGGTCGTTCGCGGCGGCTTGGCACCAGACCGCGCAGTATAGCGGTGGCGGGCCGCTATCATGGCGCGTCGTTCCCCGTGCCAGTTGTTGCCAATACCCATGTCGAAACGTGCGTTCGTGTTGTTGATCGTGATTGCGCTTGCCGCCGCTGGTGGCCTGTGGTCCGCGCAGCGGCTGCTTGGCGCATCCGCATCCGGCGCAGCGGTCCCGCCTTCGATGCCGGCCGTCGCCAGCATGACCTTGCTGCCCACGCCGCGCGTGTTGCCGGCGTTCTCGCTGCAACAGTCCGATGGCACGCCGTTGACTGCCGATGAACTCCGCGGCCACTGGACCCTGGTTTTCCTCGGCTTCACCCACTGCCCGGACGTCTGCCCGACCACGCTTGCGCAGCTGGCGTCGGCGCAAAAACAATGGGCGGCGCTGCCGAAAGCTACGCGACCGCGCGTGCTGTTCGTTTCGACCGATCCCGACCGCGACACGCCGAAGATCACCGGCGACTACGCACACGCCTTCCATGCCGATTCACTGGCCGCGACCGCGCCGGTGCCGGTACTGGAAGAATTCGCCCGTTCGCTGTCGCTGGTGTTCATGAAGGTGGCCGGACCGGGCGGCGGCGCCGACGACTACAGCATCGACCACAGCGCCAGCATGATCGTGCTTGACCCGCAGGCGCGAATGGCCGGGGTGATCGTGCCGCCGTTCGATCCGAAAGCGATCACCGCAGACCTGATTGACCTGACCAAGGCCGCGCCATGAGCTTGCTCACTACCGTCACCCACGTGCTGCCGCATCGGCTGCTGTCTTCGCTGGCGCGCGCGCTGGCGTATTCGCCCAGTCCGGCAACCAGCCGTTGGCTGATCGACACGGTGACCCGCAAGTTCGGCGTTGACCTGTCCGAAGCGGCCGAGCCGGACCCGCGCGCGTATCCGACCTTCAATGCGTTCTTCACCCGCGCGCTGAAACCCGGCGTACGCGTGATTGACCCTGATCCCGCCGCGCTGTTGATGCCTGCCGACGGGCTCATCAGCCAGTGCGGGCCGATTGTCGACGGCCGCATCTTCCAGGCCAAGGGCCAGTCGTACACGGCCGCCGAGCTACTGGGCGATGCCACAGCCGCCGAACCCTTTGCCGATGGCGTATTCGCGACCGTCTACCTGTCACCACGCGACTACCACCGCGTGCACATGCCATGGACCGGCACGTTGCGCGAAACCGTGCATGTGCCCGGGCGGCTGTTCTCGGTCGGGCCGGACGCGGTACGCAACGTGCCGCGCCTGTTTGCCCGCAACGAACGCCTGGTCTGTCATTTCGACACCGACTTCGGGCCGATGGTGCAGGTCATGGTCGGCGCCCTGCTCGTCTCCGGCGTGGAAACGGTGTGGAGCGGCATCGAAATCCCGGTATATGGCAACCGGATCACGACCAAGGACTATCGCGGCCAGGACATCACCCTGGACCGCTTCGCCGAGATGGCCCGCTTCAACTACGGCAGCACGGTGATCGTGCTGCTGCCGAAGGGCGCCGCCACGCTGGATCCGCAACTGGTTGCCGAAATGTCAGTGCGGTTGGGACAGCGACTGGCGACGCGCATCTGATCACGCCGCCCTCTTTGTCCTCAGCGAACGTAGCAACCTTCACGCCATAGCGCGGCACGCTTCCGCGCACCGGCGGCACGCCTCGGCGCAACGCTGGCAGTGCTCCATGTCATGCTCACCGCACTGTTCGGCGCACCAGTCGCAGACCTTGGCGCACAGCGCGCAGATCTCCTTCGCGAACGGGCTGTTGCGCGCCATCGCATCCGCGCACAGGCGGCACAGCGCCGCGCAGTCGATGCAGCAGGCTGGACAGGCATTATTGCTTTCCTTGCCCGCCATGTGGCTGAAGCAACTGCCGCATTCGGTGGCGCAGTCGTTGCAGGCGGCGATGCAGTCGCGAATGGCCTGGCTGAGGTGGTGGCTCATGGGATGCTCCTGTGGTTGATCGGGAAGTGACGGCTTACAACGACCGACTAGCGCACGCACGTGCCGCGCCTTGTCACCCACCCTAATCCCGGCGATGAAAACGCCACGTCAACGTCCTGCAAATCCCCAAGCTCACGGCCGCACCTCGGCGATGATGCCGAACGAGCGCCGGCGCAGGGCCGGGTCGAACACATCGGAGACCACCATCAGCTCGTCGGCGCCAGTGCGCGCCACGAACGCCTGCATGCCCGCACGCACCGTGTCCGGCCCGCCGACAATGCTGCAGGCGAGCATCTGCGAGGCCTGCGCCTTTTCCTGCGGCGACCAGTAAGCCTCGATGTCTTCGATCGGTGGTTGGGTCAGCCCACGCACGCCGCGCAGCATGTTGGCGAACGACATCTGCTGCGATGTCGCCAGATATCGCGCCTCCTGGTCGGTGGTCGCGGCGACGATATTCACACCCACCAGCGCATACGGCTGCGCGAGCTGCGGCGACGGCTTGAATCTCTCGCGGTACACCTGCAGCGCCTGGTCCAGCGCCTGCGGCGCAAAGTGCGAGGCAAAGCCGTACGGCAGGCCAAGCTCGGCAGCGAGCTGCGCACCGAACAGGCTGGAGCCCAGGATCCACAGCGGCACCTCGGTCCCGGAGCCGGGCACGGCTTCGATCCGCTGGCCCGGCTGCATGGGTCCCAGCCACGCCTGCAACTCCTGTACGTCCTGCGGGAAGTGGTCTGAATTGGCGGGATTGCGGCGCAGCGCGCGCAGCGTGGCCTGGTCGGTGCCCGGCGCGCGCCCCAGGCCAAGGTCGATGCGGCCTGGGAACAACGTTGCCAGCGTGCCGAACTGCTCGGCGATCACGTACGGCGCGTGGTTGGGCAGCATGATGCCACCGGCGCCGACGCGAATCGTGCTGGTGCCGGCGGCCACGTGGGCGATCACGATCGAGGTTGCCGCGGTGGTGACAGCCGGCATGTTGTGGTGCTCGGCGATCCAGAAGCGCCGGTAGCCCAGGCCTTCGGCGTGGCGCGCCAGCTCGCGCGCATCGTCCAGCGCCGTGCGCCGGTCGGAGCCCTCGCGCACGCGCCCGAGTTCCAGGATGGAGAGTTCAACCTTGTTGCCGGCAGTTGCCATCAGCACGCCTCCTTCTGCGGCGCGGGCAGCGGCAGGATGCCGGTGCGACCGCTTGAGGGTCATCGTATGGGTAGCGCGGGAAAGATGGTGTCAGGGAGGCGGGCTGCGCCTTGCGTCAAACAGTGCCAGCGCGGCAACCGAGCGCTGTGATATGCGATGCCGCACTCGCGGAGACGCGAAGCGGTCTCGGCTGGGATGAAGAGTCAGCTGCCAGCTGCGAGCGATTGATAGCCTGCATCTGGATCAGTGGTCGATCCGGTCCGGGAACACCAGCCAGCGGCGAGCCTGCCTTGCCGCTCGAACGTATAGACGACGTAATCTTTGTCTTGATCAAAACGATAGGTACAGGTGGAGCTGACCTCACCCGCATTGATGCGGCGGATCGGTGAATGTTGTCCATGGAATGTCCGGCGCACCTGGAACGTCACGATCTGGTACGGCTCAAAACTCTTTGGTGGCCCAATGGTCTTGCCCGTTAGAAGGCTGCGGATGTCGTTGAAGAACGACTCGAACAAAGAAGCTTGTCGACGGCGTGGCGGCGAAATTGTTTCGACCGCTGTGACAGTCCCGGCAAAGGTATTGACGCTCTTTGCCGCTTCTTCCTGCGGTGAACCACTGGAACGAATCGCTAGGTCTTACCAGCGATGATTGTGATTGGCAATCGCGCATTTGCACGAAGTACAACGAGTTGAACCGAATCACCAGGCTCAATAGCCGACATGATTGCGAAGAACTTTCGTCCAGATCGGCCCTTGACTGCAAGTCCATTCAGTGATTCAACAATGTCACCAGCCTTCAATCCCGCCCGCTGGGCTGGAGTGCCTGGGAGTACTTTGCTCACGGTCACTTCCGAGAGACTAACGTCAAGAAGTTTCCGATCGCCCTTGAACTCGATTGCGAAGCCGAGTTGAGCCTTCCCAGCCCATGCAAAAGCGGAAAGAGAGCAGAGCAAGAGCAGCAGAATGGCACGATTTTTCATGTAAGCCCTGACACCTATTAATTGAAACTCACGCGAAAAAACACAGGTGATCTTGGACGTTCAATCTGCCTAACCCGCCACATAAGCATCCCCACGAACCTCCGCCCGCCCCAACGCCACCAACATCTCCAACAGCTGCGGCAGCCGCTTCTTCCACGGCCCACGCGCAGTAAACCTTGCGCCGATCTCGTCAAGTGAGAGCGGCACGGGGCTGGACGCAAGCAGGTCGGCGACGGCACGGACTTGCTCGACGGCGTCTTTGGGCCAGGCAATAGGTTTTGTGGCGGCGATGGACAAGATCGCTGCCTCGTCAGTGTCATTGCTGGTGTCGAGCGTGCCTTGTTCGGGTGCAGCGTGGGCTTGCGGGTTCTGGAACTCCGGGCGCAGCCAGCGGATGTGGCCGCGGGCTTCTTCTGCGGCGCGCTCGGCGTTGAGGGCGACCAGGCGTTCGAGGATGGCTTCGTCGAAGGCGCGTTTGGCTTCTTCCCTTCCGCCGATGGCAGGCGAACGCGTTTTTTCTTCCCTTCCCCCGCTGGCGGGGGAA
>JBBSTP010000176.1:0-4636 GCA_038235795.1 Lysobacterales bacterium
CGTCGCACTGCAGGAAGCCGCCTGATGAACACCGAGGTTGTTCCCATCAATGCCGCGATGCCACGCGGGCTCGTCTTCAACGCCTATGTGCAGGAAGCGCGCAGCGAAATCCTGCGTTATCTGCGCAATCCCGGTTTCCTGCTACCGGTGATCCTGTTCCCGACCGTGTTCTACCTGATGTTCGGGGTGGTGCTGGCGCATTCGCAATCGCCCGGGATGGCGACCTACCTGCTGGCGAGCTATGGCACGTTTGGCGTGATGAGCCCTGGCCTGTTCGGCTTTGGCGTGTCGCTGGCGCTGGAGCGCGACAACGGCCTGCTCACCCTCAAGCGTGCGCTGCCGATGCCGCCGGCCGCCTATCTGCTGGGCAAGATGTTGATGGCGAAGATCGCGGCGGCCGCGGTCATCCTGCTGCTGCTGGGTCTGGCGGTCGGCGTCGCGCATGTTTCACTCACGGTCGGCCAGGCGGCTGCGCTGCTGCTCACCGGTACGTTGGGCGTACTGCCGTTCTGCGCGCTGGGCATGCTGGTCGGCACCCTGATCAAGGGCCAGGGCGCACCCGGCATGCTCAACCTGGTGTACCTGCCGATGTCATTCCTGTCCGGCTTGTGGGTGCCGTTGCAGGTACTGCCAGCGACCCTGCAACGCATCGCGCCGATCTGGCCCAGCTATCACCTCAACCAGATCGCCCTGCGTGCGCTGGGCGTCACCCATGCGCCGCTGACCCAGCACGTGCTGGTGTTGTGCGGCTTCACAGCCGGTTTCCTGTGGCTGGCCGCGCGCCGGCTGCGCCGCAACGGTTGATGGCCGTGCCGTGCAGTAGCATCCCCGGATGACCCTTGCGACGTCCTTTCGCCAATGGATGACGCCAGCCCCGGATTCGGCGCTGGCGCATGCCAAGGCGATCGAGCGATCAATGGGTGCGCAGTTTGTCCACCTGCTGTGGTCGGCATGGATCTTCATCACGCCGCTGTTCAGCGGCGGGTTCAATTGGAGCTGGGTCTGGTTCACCCTTGTTACCTACCCCGTGTTCCTGTTGCTGTATGCCCGCACCCTGACGTCGCCGCGGCGACATGCCTACTGGTACCCGTTGGCGATGGTGGCGCTGTGCGTGGGTTTGCTGCGCTGGTATCCGGAAGGGCTGTCCTACTTCATTTTCGGCTGCGTGATGCTGCGGGTCGGCGGCAGCCAGCGCAGCCTGTGGATTTACATCGCGCAGCTGCTGGCGCTGAATGCGGCGTTCGTCGCTTATGCCCTGTGGCTGGGCTACCCGTGGCAGATGCTGGTGTGGCTGCCGCCGATGACCCTGATCATCGGCATCATCGTCAGTGTCGAGCGCACCAGCGACGAAATGGAGGCCGCGCTGCGGTTGTCGCATGACGAGGTACGCCGGCTCGCCGCCACTGCCGAGCGCGAGCGCATCGGCCGCGACCTGCACGACCTGCTCGGCCACACGCTGTCGCTGATCACCCTGAAGCTGGAACTGGCGCGCAAGCTGTCCGAACGCGATCCGCAAGGTTCGCGGCGCGAATTGGCCGATGCCGAGCGGGTGGCGCGCAGCGCGCTGGCCGAAGTGCGCAGCGCAGTCACCGGGATCCGTTCAACCGACCTGGCCGCGGAGCTGGCATCGGCGCGACTGATGCTGGAATGCTCGCAGGTGCATCTGGACTACCAGCCGCCACCGCCAGGCCTGCCAGCGGAGATCGAGCGTGGTTTGTCGCTGATATTGCGTGAAGCCGCCACGAACATCACCCGCCATGCCCAGGCCGGGCGCGTACGGATCTTGTTCGCACGCGAGCCGGGCGTGCTGCAATTGACGATTGCCGATGATGGCCGCGGCGGCGTCAACTCCGACGGCAATGGGCTGGCCGGCATGCGCGCGCGCGCGCGCGAACTCGGCGGCACCCTGCGCATCGAGTCGCCGCGCGGTGGCGGCACCCGCTTGCAGGTGCAGGTTCCCATCGAAGGCATCCAATCGGGCGACATCGAGCCGGCGGACGTCGAGCCGACGGACATCGAGTCGACGAACACCGAGCCCCGGCACGCCGAAGGCCTGGCGCAGCTGTCGCGGGTCGGCGTCGCCGGATGGCCGGCATGACCCATCTGGTCACGCCAATCCGGATCTTGCTGGCCGAAGACCAGGCCATGGTGCGCGGCGCGTTGTCTGCGCTGTTGGGGCTGGAGGACGACATCGAGGTGCTCGGCGCCGCCGCCGATGGCGAGATTGCATGGCGCGAGCTGCAGCGACTCAAGCCCGATGTGCTGGTGACCGACATCGAGATGCCCGGTCTGTCCGGACTGGAGCTGGCGCAACGGATCCAGCGCCACGCATTGCCGATCAAGGTGATCATCGTCACCACCTTCGGGCGCGCCGGCTTCCTGCGCCGCGCACTGGCTGCCGGCGTCTGCGGTTACCTGCTCAAGGACGCGCCCGCCGAAGACCTGGCCGAGGCATTGCGAAAGGTCCATCGCGGCGGCCGCGCGATCGATCCGCAGCTGGCGCTGGACGCGTGGGGCAAGGCCGACCCGCTCAACGACCGCGAGCGCCAGGTGCTGCGGCTGGCCGGCGAGGGCCTGTCGGCCGCGGACATCGCGGGCCAGCTCAACCTGTCGCACGGTACCGTGCGCAATTACCTTTCCGAGGCGATCGGCAAGCTGGGTGTCGCCAACCGGATCGAGGCGTACCGGCTGGCACGGCAACAGGGCTGGCTCTGATCGGGCTGCTATCCTCGTCCGGAGGCATCGGCACGATTCTTGCTTGCATGAATCGGAGGCGCTGAAGCGTCGCATCTCATCCTGCCGCGGGGCGGCAAGCGCATATGAAATTCCACACTCGCCAGCGCAGCCGCATCGGGCTGCTTGCCGCCGCCGCGATCTTCGTGGCGATCGGCGTGGGCGTTGTGCTGGGCGCGCAGCGTTTGATTGCAGATGCGTCGTGGGTGACCCACAGCATCGAAGTGATCGTGCGCATGGACGAGCTCGAGGCCAGGCTGCGCGATGCCGAAGCGGCGCAGCGCGGCTACCTGCTCACCGCCAACCCGATCTTCCTGGCTGATTACCGCAACGCTAGCGCCACGCTGCCGGGGATCTACGCGGACCTGCGCCGGCGCATCCAGGACAACCCCACGCAGTTGGCGCGCGCGCAGGCGTTGTGGGCGCGCGTCCAGCAGCGGTCTGGACAACTGGGGAACACCCTGGAGCGCTACCGCGAAGGCGGGCTGCCCGCCGCGCAGGCCGCCATCGACCATGACGTCATCGAATCGTCCAACGCGATCCGCCAGCAAGCCGAGGGCATGCGCGTTGCCGAGGGCGCGTTGCTGGTCCGGCGTGACGCCTCCACCCAGGACAGCGCCACGTTGTTGCGCGCGCTGGCCTTGCTCGGCATCCCGATCGGGATCCTGGTGATCCTTGTGGTGTACGGGCTACTGGCGCAGGAGATCCGCCGCCGCGCGCGCGCGGAAAGAGAAGCCGCGCAGGCCAATGCCCAGTTGCGGGTCGAGCTGGATCGGCAGGAGCGCCGCAGCGCCGTGCTACGTGCGCTGAGCAATTACGGCAGCATGCTGCAGAGCTGTACGCGGGTCGAGGAAGCCTGGCAGCTGACCGAAAACATGCTTGCCAAGCTCATGCCCGAAACAACCGGGTGGCTGTACCGCATTCGCAACTCACAGGACCATGCGGAGCTCAATGCGCAGTGGGGGCCGTCACTGCAACCCGCGCCGTCGATGATGTCGGCGGACGACTGCTGGGCGCTGCGCCGCGGCCAACCGCATCTCGCCGCGTCCGCGCAAGCCGCGCGCTGCACCCACCTGCAGGTGGATGCCGGCAACCGGGCCACCACGTTGTGCCTGCCGCTGGCCGCGCTCGGCGCCCAGCTCGGCCTGCTCAGCCTGTCCGGCCAGGAACAGGAGCTGTCCGAGTTCCGCGACATCATCGAAGCGGTCGCCGAGAAACTATCGATGGCGCTGGGTAACCTGTCGCTGCAGGAACGCCTGCGCCAGCAGTCGATCCGCGATCCGCTGTCGGGCCTGTTCAATCGCCGTTATCTGGTGGAATCCGCGGCGCGCGAGTTGGCACGATGCGCACGCCGCGAGCTGCCAGTGTCGATGCTGATGCTCGATATCGACCATTTCAAGGCCTTCAACGACCTGCATGGCCACGCCGGCGGGGATGCGCTGCTCGCGCAATTCGGCAAACTGCTGGAGGCGATGACCCGCGGAGAGGACATCGCCTGCCGTTACGGCGGCGAGGAATTTACCCTGATCCTGCCAGAAACCGACCTCCAGACCGCCTTCCAGCGCGCCGAAATGATCAGGATTGCGGTGCAGGCGATGCAGGTGCCGTACCTGGGCAAGTTGCTGCCGCAGGTCATGGTGTCGATCGGCGTCGCCAGCTTCCCCGCGCATGGCGCTACGCCGGAGGCATTGATGCTGGCCGCGGACGAGGCCTTGTACCGGGCCAAGCGCAATGGCCGCAACCGGGTCGAGGTCGCCGCCGCTGGATGAACCAGGCGCGGCGATCGCGCCTGCGTTATCGCGCTCAAGCCGCACAGTCAGCCGTAGCGCGCCTGCAACATCGCAAACGTCGCGCGCAACCCCTGCGCCTCGCCACCGGTGGGCTTGCCGGGGCGGTCGCTGTC
>JBBSTP010000177.1:0-4618 GCA_038235795.1 Lysobacterales bacterium
AATGATGGCGGCATCAATCCGGCGACACGGTGCGATAATCCTTGAATGAACACACCCGACCACACGCCCGATCAGACATCCAACCAGGCATCCAACCAGACATCCAACCAGGGCAGCGCCGACACCACTCATTTCGGTTACCGCGAAGTGCCGACGGCCGACAAGCAGAAGCTTGTCGGTGACGTGTTTTCCTCGGTGGCGGGCAAGTACGACCTGATGAACGATGCGATGAGCCTGGGCATCCACCGCCTGTGGAAGCGCTATTTCGTCGCCACCGCGCAGGTGCGCAAGGGTGATCGCGTGCTCGACCTGGCTGGCGGCACCGGCGACATCGCCGCGTTGCTCAAGGATCGCGTCGGCGAGACCGGCGAACTGATCCTCGGCGACATCAACGGCGAAATGCTGCGCGTGGGCCGTGATCGCATGACCGATCGCGGCAACGTGCGCGGCTTCGAGTACGTGCAATGCAATGCCGAGGCCCTGCCCTTCCCGGATGCGAGTTTCGACCTGGTCACCATTGCCTTTGGCCTGCGCAACGTCACCGACAAGGGCGCAGGCCTGCGCGAGATGCAGCGCGTGCTGAAAGTCGGCGGGCAGGCGCGCGTGCTGGAGTTTTCCGAGGTCAAGGCCGACTGGTTCAAGCCGCTCTATGACTTCCATTCGTTCAAGGTGCTGCCCGCCCTTGGCCAACTCTTTGCCGGCGACCGCGACAGCTATCAGTACCTGGCCGAATCGATCCGCCAGCATCCACCGCAGGACACCCTGAAGTCGATGATGGAAAGCGCCGGCTTCGCCCGTTGCGATTACAGGAACCTGTCGGGCGGCATCGTCGCCATCCACACCGGCTACAAGGTCTGACCGTGGCCGAGGGCGGCAAGCCGATGCGCAGTTTCCGCGAAAGCCCATGGCGCTATTCGCAGTTCGTGGTCGTGGGCTTGATGGTGGCGGGCCTGCTGCGCTGGCTGGTGACCGGCTCGTGGCCGGTCGCGTTGGGTGTTGGCGCGGTGGCCGGCGTCGGTTACCTGCTGCTTGAGAAAAAACGCGGCGTGATATGAGGCCAGCGCGTTAGAACTGCGGCTGCCAGCCGTAGCTCAACTTGATGAACACGCTGCGCGTATTACCAAACAGGTCGCGGTTGTCGTCGTCCATGAACGCACCGTAGGACGTACCCGCATACAACGCGGTGCGCGGATTGACCTTGTACGAATACACCACCTGGGTACCCCAGTCGCGCGAGATTTCGTTGACCGGGCTGGCATACAGCGACTGGTGGCGCCTGACCTCGCTGCCCTGCACGGTCATGCGCACGCGTTGGCGCGGGTCCAGCTGCCAGCCCATGCGCAGATCGGCGATGCTGGCTTCGAACGCGGTGCCGCCATCGCGCTGCAAGCGCTGCCTGCTCATTTCCCATTCGAGGGCGAGACCGCGACCGATGTCCAGATTGCCGAATTGCCCGATCATCGCGCGGCGGCCTGTGCGTGAAGCGCGCAAATCCAATTGCTGGCCAAAGTTCATGAACGCACCCACTTGCAGCGCGGCAGTGGGGCGGAAATTTCCGGACAGATTGAAGTTGTGTTCGCGATACATCGCGCCGTTCCAGAAGCGCACGCGAGTCAAGGGGCTGAAACCGAAGTTGCTCGATTTAGGTCCCTGCAAATTTACCCGGAACTCCAATTCCCGCTCCAGCAACTGACCATCGAAACGGTGGGTGATGTCCCAGTCGCCGTAGAAATTGATCCTGTTCCAGGACTTGCCGTCGCGGTACCAGGTATAGCCGCCGCCAGCCACCGACTTGTCATAGCCGACCTGGCCGAAGAAGCCCAGGTCTGCGCGAAAGCCGGGGTCGACGTTGTTGTGTTGCAGATTCAAGGTCCAGTTGCGGTTGCTGAAACTGTAAGCCGCGCGCCATGCATTGCCGGTCGGGGTGGCGTCGTTGCCGAGCTCGCCGCTGTAGGCGCCGACGATCGACGCGGGGTACTCGGAGGCGCTGTGCAGGAACTGGGCGGTCGCGGTATGCGAGCCCTGCTGCCAGCGGCCATCGACGCCGACCACGTCGTTGCCGTAGTCGTCGCCGTGGCGGAAGGTGCCGATCACGCCAACGCTGGTGTGCTCGTCCAGGTCATGCCGGTAGCGCCCCACCGCGACGTTCGCTTGCTGGTCCAGCTGGCGGAAACCTGACCCCAGCACGCCCGGAACCAGCACCACGGTGGTGGCATCGCGGGCGACGAAGGCGCCATAGGCGCCCTGGCCGGTGCGTCCGGTGACGCGCAGGCCGAAATCGGGATCGGCGACCTGCCGCGTGTACAGGACATCGAACTGGGTGTTGAAGTAGTCCGCGCCTTCCAGGAAGAACGGCCGCTTTTCCGGGAAAAACAGCGCGAAGCTGTCGTTGAAATTCAGCTGCAGCTGGTCGGTTTCAACTTGCGAGAAATCCGGATTCAACGTGGCATTGATGGTGACTGCAGGCGACGGCGTCCAGCTGACGTCCACGCCCGGCTCGATGCTTGTATCGGTGCCCTGCCAGTCAGTTCCAGCGGCCGGGCGGTATTGCGAGGTGCCCATGGTCAGGCTAGGCACGACCTCCAGGTTGCGGCCCTGCTGGACCCCGGCCATGCCGTCGTACTTGGCCCATTCGCACAGGTTGCAATTGGACTCGCGCGGGGACTTGTGGCTGGTCAGCTGATGGCGCTTGTCGCGCGGGTAATTGCGGTAGAACGAGATGCCCCAGTGCTGGTCCTGCGCACCGCCGCGGAAACGCAGGGTGGAGAACGGGATCCGCATCTCAACGTCGTAGCCATCGGCCGTCAGCCGGCCGGCGCTGCTCCACAGGCCATCCCAGCTCGCGTCTTCGTTGCCGGTGGTCGCGTCATTGATCAGGTCAGCCTGCACGCCCAGCGGGTTGACGATCATTTCGTAGCCGCGACGCTGGTCGTTGAAGGTGTCCATGAACACGCCGACAAAATCGTCGTTGAACGCGGAATCCCGGTCGCGCAGGTGGGCACGGATTGACGCGGGATCGGGGTCTAGCGCATGGAACGAAACGTACAGCGCGTCGGTGGTGTAGCCGACGCGCACCGTGGTCTTGACCGGCGCCGGAATGTTGTCGCCCGGTTGGACTTCGTAGGCGATTTCCTGCACCAGCGCGCCTTGCCAGGCGGCATCGTCCAGCTTGCCGTCGATGATGATCTCGCCCTGCAGCTGCGGGATGCGTCCGCCGGGGATGTAGTCGGCCGATGGAGTGGCCGCGGGCTGGGCGACAGACTGCGCAAAGACGGGGAGGCTGCAGGCCAGCGCAAATGCGCAGGCGGCGGACAGGGACGTGCGTCGAATCGAATGCATGGGGTGGGGGACGTTAATCGTTGACAGTTGCGTTAACGATGCGCGAAGCGGCGCAAAGGTTGCAGTGCCGCAAGTGGGGTTGACCTACGTCATGGCGTGCGTCATGGCGTGGGTCTTGGCAGGGCAAGCGGACGTTGCATGCGGCAGCGCGACCGCTACGGCGGTAAACTCGGCGCTTTCCACCCGAAGGTCCGTCCTTTATGCGTCAGCTGATCCTGTGCGTGTCCATCGCCGCCGCCCTTGGCCTCATCGTCGTCGGTTGCAGCCGTAGCCCAACGCCCGTGGCCGAGCCCGCCGCCAACATGCCTGCACCGCAGTCGGCCGCCGTGGTCAAGGTGACCGACGAGCATTCCTATGCGGAGCCGGACAAGGTGCGCACCACCGACCTGGCCCTGGACCTCGCGGTCGACTTCGACAAGAAGACCATCAGCGGCACCGCGACCTATACGCTGGACTGGCTGGACAAGACCGCTACGCAGCTGTTGCTGGATACCCGCGACATCAGCATCCAGAAGGCCGAAGGGCTGGATGCTCAGGGCCAGTGGAGTGCGCTCAAGTACGAACTGGCCGGCGAGGATCCGATCCTTGGGACCAAGCTGACGATCGAGGCACCGGAGCGGCCGACCAAGGTGCGCGTGACCTATGTGACCTCGCCAGAGGCCTCGGGCCTGCAGTGGCTGGCGCCCTCGATGACCGAGGGCAAGAAGGGCCCCTTCATGTTCAGCCAGTCACAGCAGATCCACGCGCGTTCGTGGGTACCGCTGCAGGACACCCCGCAGATCCGCTTCACCTACAGCGCGCACGTGACCGCGCCCAATGACGCGATGGTGCTGATGAGCGCGGACAACGATCCGAAGGCCGTGCGTGACGGTGACTACAACTTCAAGATGCCGCAGAAGATCCCGTCCTACCTGCTGGCCATCGCCGCCGGCGACCTGGTGTTCAAGCCGATCGGCGCTCGCAGTGGCGTCTGGGCCGAACCGACCATGGTCGACAAGGCGGTTGCCGAGTTCTCCGACACCGAGAAGATGATCGAGACCGCCGAAGCGCTGTATGGCCCGTATCGCTGGGGGCGCTACGACCTGCTGGTGCTGCCGCCTTCGTTCCCGTACGGCGGCATGGAAAACCCGCGCCTGACCTTTGCCACCCCGACCGTCATCGTCGGCGACAAGTCGCTGGTGTCGCTGGTTGCGCATGAATTGGCGCACAGCTGGTCGGGCAACCTGGTGACGTTTGCCACCGACAAGGACTCCTGGCTCAACGAAGGCACCACTACCTA
>JBBSTP010000178.1:0-4572 GCA_038235795.1 Lysobacterales bacterium
CTGTTGAAGGAAGGCCTCGACCTGCGAGTCGCTGGCATAGCCCATGACCTTTTCGACGCCAGCCCGGTTGTACCAGCTGCGATCAAACAGGACCATTTCGCCGCCCGCCGGGAGGTGCGCGACGTAGCGCTGGAAATACCATTGGGATTGCTCGCGGTCATTCGGTTTTGGTAACGCGACGATGCGGCACTGGCGTGGGTTGATGTGCTCGTTGATGGCCTCAATCACGCCGCCCTTGCCTGCGGTGTCACGGCCCTCGAACAACACCACCAGACGCTTGCCGGTGTGTTGCAGCCATTGCGCCATGGCTACCAGCTCGAGCTGCATCGGCTCCAGCAGGGCGTCGTATTGCTTGCGTTTGAGTTTGCTCATCGTGTCGATGCCTTGGTCGCCGCCCTGGGCCGCAGGTTGGGCGCCACTTCCGGATCATGAGCCCGCACATCCATATGCGGACTTTCGAATAATCTTGGCTTGAGGTTGGCGAGATTGCAGGGTTTGGTTCGCGCATCGAGTTGTGCGCAGATGATCTTTTCCCATGCGGTGTGGCAGGCCGAGGTCGAACCGGGCAGGGCGAACACGAAGCTGCCGTTGGCCAGCCCGGCGAACGCACGCGACTGCAGGGTGCTGGTGCCGATCTCCTCGAAGCTCAGCGCGCGGAACAGCTCGCCGAAGCCGGGCATCCGCTTGTCCAGCAGCGGCAGCAGTGCTTCCGGGGTGGAGTCGCGGCCGGTGAAGCCGGTTCCGCCGGTGACCAGGATGCCATCGACCTCGGCATCGGCGATCCACGCACTGACCTGTGCGCGCAGCCGGTATTTGTCGTCTGGCAACAGCGCGCGTGCGTGCAAGTGGTGGCCTGCATCGCCCAGTGCATCACACAGGTAATCGCCGGACGTGTCATTCGCCAGCGTGCGCGAATCCGACACGGTCAGCACGCACAGTGAAAGCGGGCGGAAGTCGTTCGCGGCGGTCATGCGCCTAGCCTAGCGCAACGACGCAGGCGGCAGTGTCAGCGAATACCACTGGGTCGCGTCCTCGTTCCAGCTGGCGGCGCGGTAAAGGGCGCGTGCAGAGGCATTGTCCTGCGTCGTTTCCAGCGAGATGCCCACGGCGCCATCCTCGCGGGCAAAATCCACGGCCGCATCCAGCAGGGCGCGACCGGCGCCGCTGCGGCGCATGTTTGCATCCACATACAAGTCGTTGAGGATCCAGGTGCGCGCGGTGTGCACCGAGGAATACATCGGATACAACTGGGTGAACCCGAGTACCGCGCCATTGCGCATGGCCACGAACACCACCGATTCGCCAAATCGCAGGCGGCTGCGCAACCACTCGCGTGCGCGTTTCAGGTCGGAAGGCTGGCCGTAGAACTGGCGGTAGGCATCGAACAGCGGGACCAGGGCGTCGAGATGGGCCGGTCCGGCGCGGTGGGTGGAAATGCTCATGGACTGCATCCGTTGTTGCAGGCAAAGGACGGCCAGTGTGTTGCGATCAGCCTTCGCGTGCCAGCTGCGCCAGTTCCTCGGCCTGCTGCTCCTGCTGCAGGCGCAATACCAATGCGTCGAGGTCGCCTTCGATGATGTTGGGCAGGTCGTACAGGGTCAGGCCCTCGACGCGGTGGTCGGTGATGCGCCCCTGCGGAAAACTATAGGTGCGGATGCGCTGGCTGCGGTCGCCGCTGCCGACCTGCAATTTGCGGTCGGCGGCAGTGGCGGCGGCGCGCTTCTCCAGCTCGGCCTCGACCAGCATCGACTGCAGCCGTTTCATAGCCTTGTCGCGGTTGGCGTGCTGGCTGCGTTCGGTCTGCGATTCGACCACTACGCCGGACGGCATGTGGGTGATACGGATCGCCGATTCGGTCTTGTTGACGTGCTGGCCGCCGGCACCGGAGGAGCGATACGTATCGACCCTGAGGTCGGCCGGATTGATCACGATCTCGGTCTCACCGACCTCGATCGCGATGATCGCCACCGTCGCCGCCGAGGTGTGGATGCGGCCCTGCGATTCGGTCGCCGGCACCCGCTGCACGCGATGGGTGCCGGATTCGTACTTGAGTTTGGCGTACGCGCCATCGCCTTCGACCCGTGCCACGATCTCCTTGTAGCCGCCGTGTTCGCCGTGGCTCGCCGATTCAACTTCGACCCGCCAGCCGTGTCGCTCGGCATAGCGCGAATACATGCGGAACAGGTCGCCGGCAAAAATGGCCGCTTCGTCGCCGCCGGTCCCGGCGCGCACTTCAAGATAGATGCCGCCATCGTCGCGGGCGTCACGCGGCACCAGTTGCGCAAGCAGTTCGCCTTCCAGCTGCTGCAGGCGCTGGTTGGCGCTGGCGATTTCGTCCTCGGCCAGTTCGCGCAGCTCAGGATCGACGCGCATCGCTTCCGCCGCGGCCAAGTCGGCGCGCGCCTGGGCCTCGCCCGCCAGCGCGTCGGCGACCGGCTGCAACGTCGAGAATTCCCGCGACAGACTGCGAAAGCGCGCCTGCTCGGCGGCGACTGATGGATCGGCCAACAACCGCTCGATTTCTTCGCGGCGTTCGACCAGGGCATCCAGCTTGCGGCGCAAGGCGGGCGTCATGCGGATGCGTCATCCGCGGGATTGCGGGGACCGACGTCCGTCGAGGGATCCGGGAACAGACGTTCGGCCGCGCGGCTGAGCTCGCCATCGCCACTCAGGGCAGCGTCGCGCAATGCGACGGTTGGCGCATGCAGCAATCGGTTGGTCAGGGTGTGCGCCAACAGTTCAAGCGCCTGTTCCGGTGGCATGCCGGCGGCCAGTTGCGCGCGCGCCCTGGTCAGTGCCTCGGCGCGTGCATTGTCGCCGTGAGCGCGCAGGCGCAACAGTGGTTGCTGGCGTTTGCTGGCCTGGAACTGCTCGACAAACCGCGCAACCTGCAGCTCGATGATCGCCTCGGCCTGCTCGGCTGCGGCGCGGCGGCCGCGCCGGTTGTCCTCGATCGATCGTTCCAGGTCGTCCACGGTATACAGGAAGACATCGCGTATGCCGGCGACGTCACTGGCGATGTCGCGCGGCACCGCGAGGTCCATCAGCAACATCGGTCGATGCTTGCGCTGGCGCATGGCGTGCTCGACCTGCGCGCGATTCAGCACCGGCTCGCGGCTGGCAGTCGCGCTGATCACGATGTCGGCGTCGGCCAGGTGGCGGTCAAGCTCCGCCAGCGGTAACGCCACGCCGCCATACCGGCTGGCGAGTTCCTGCGCATGGACCAGGGTTCGGTTGGCGATTAAAAGGCGCTGCAAGCGGGCCTCGACGAGGTGCCGCGCGGCAAGTTCGATGGTCTCGCCAGCGCCGATCAGCAGTACCGTGGATTCGTCCAAGCGGGCAAAGGATCGCTGCGCCAGCCGCACTGCGGTGGAGGCCACCGAGACCGGATTGACGCCGATGCGGGTGTCGGTGCGTGCACGCTTGGCGGTAGCGAAGGCCTGCTGGAACAGGCGATCCAGCGGTCCGCCGAGCACGCCGGCGTCGCGCGAGGCCGACCACGCCTGTTTCACTTGGCCCAATATCTGCGGTTCGCCCAGGACCAGCGAATCCAGCCCGGTGGCGACCCGGAATAGGTGCCGTACCGCCTCGGCATCACGGTGCCGGTACAGGTACGCGTTCAGATCCGGGCCGGTGCGCGGGTGCATTGACAGCCAGTCGGCCAGCACCTGGCCGTCGTCGTCGGTCTGCGCGTACAGCTCGGTGCGGTTGCAGGTGGACAGCAGCACCGCTTCGCGCACCTGCGGCAATGCTCGCAATGTGGCCAGCGCCGGCGCCAGCGCGCCCGGGGCAAACGCCACGATCTCGCGCAGCGCAACCGGTGCGGTCTGGTGGTTGATACCGAGGACGTGCAGGTTCATGCGGTGGCCGGTTTCGACAATTCCATTCAGGCGCCTGCGCTAAGCTGCCGGCACAACCGCATAGTGTACCGGCCCCGCTCCAATCCAATTGACCAAGCCCATGCCGCAACGCGTTCGCTCCACCTTGATGGTCTCCGCTGCCCTGATGCTCTGCATGGGCGCCGCGCTTGCGGCCAGGCCACCGCAGGCCACGCTCGCAGACCCGCTGGAAGCCACTCTCGCCGGCGAATTCGCCCTGCAGTCCGGCCAGTTGGGCGATGCCGCCCGCAGCTACCTGCAGGCCGCGCGCAGCATCAGTGATCCAGTGCTGGCCGAACGCGCGACGCGGATCGCCCTGCTCGCCAACGATGAGACGTTGGCCCGCGAGGCGTACACGCTGTGGCGCGGGTTGGCGCCGCAGTCCAATCCAGCGCGCCAAGCGGTCGCAGCAACCCTTGACCTGCGCGCCGGCAAGCGCAGGGCCGCCCGGCAGGAGCTGCAGGCCCTGTTGCGTGGCAGCGATGACGGCTGGAAGCACGTGCTGGGGGCGCTGATCGGCGCTGTCGGCAAGCAGCCAACGCTCGTCGTGGACGTGCTCGGCGACCTGGTCGACGATCGCGCCATGCCCAACCAGTTGGAGCCCTGGCTGGGGTTTGGTGGCCTCGCGCAACGGCTGGAACAACCGGCGCTGGTCGCCCGCATCATCGAGAAGGTGGTCGTGCGGTTCCCCGGC
>JBBSTP010000179.1:0-4518 GCA_038235795.1 Lysobacterales bacterium
CTCGATCGCGTCACCGGCGTCGCCCACATCACGCAGCCCGGCAGTGTCAACCAGGGTCAGATCCACGCCATCCAGCCGGATGGTCTCCTGCAACAGGTCGCGGGTGGTGCCGGCAACGTCGGTGACGATGGCGCGCTCGCTGCCGGCCAGCGCATTGAGCAGCGAGCTCTTGCCGGCGTTCGGCGGCCCTGCCAGCACCACGTGCAAGCCATCGCGCAGTTTCTGGCCGCGTTCGGCATCGCGCCGCAGCTGCGCCAGGTCGGCATCGACCGTCGCCAGCTGCCTGCGTAATGCGCTGCCGCCCAGTGTGTCCAGGGATTCGTCGGCGAAATCGATCGCCGCCTCCACGTGCACGCGGATTGCCAGGACACGGCCCATCACTGCATCGACCCGGCGCGAGAACACGCCATCCAGCGAGCGTCGTGCCGCGCGCGCAGACTGGGCGTCGCCGGCCGCGATCAGGTCGGCCACGGCCTCGGCCTGGGCCAAGTCGAGCTTGCCATTGAGGAAGGCGCGCTGGCTGAACTCACCCGGCAGTGCCTGGCGGGCGCCCAATTGGATGCAGCGGATGACCAATTGGCGCAGCAGCACCTGGCTGCCATGCGCCTGCAGCTCCACCACGTCTTCGCCGGTGTAGCTGGCGGGCGCGACGAACAGCAGCGCGATCCCGTCATCGATGAGCTCGTCGTTGGCGTCGTGGAAACGGGTGTAAGTCGCCATCCGTGGCGACAGCGATTTTCCGCTGATGGCCGTGGCGATGCCGGTAACCAGTGGTCCCGACAACCGCACGATGCCAACGCCGCCGGCTCCGGGCGCAGTGGCGATGGCGACGATGGTGTCGATGTCCTCATTCACGCGTGCATGGTCGCAGAACCTGCTTGCTCCCAGAAACACCACGCCCGCCACACGGCAGGCCTGATACTCTCCTGTGGTCAGGCTTTCGCTGGCGCCTCGGCATAGCGCCTGGTGTTCCACCATTGCTGCAGCAGTCCCAACGCGCCATTGGTGACCCAATACAGGACCAGGCCGGCGGGGAAGAACGCAAACATCACCATCATCACCAGCGGCATCATCTGCATCATCTTCTTCTGCATCGGATCCATGCCGACCATCGGCGTCAGCCGCTGGGTCAGCAACATGATCACGCCGTTGAGGATGGGCAGGATGTAAAAGGGGTCCTGAGCAGTGAGGTCATTGACCCAGCCCATGATCCAAGGCGCCTGACGCAGTTCCACTGCTTCCAGCAGCACGTAGTACAGAGCCAGGAACACCGGCATCTGGATCAGGATCGGCAGGCAGCCGCCGGCCGGATTGATCTTTTCCTTCTTGTACAGCTCCAGCATCGCCATCTGGAATTTCTGCTTGTCCTCGCCGTAGCGCTCCTTGAGCTGTTCGATGCGCGGCTGGAACTTGCGCATCTTCGCCATCGACTTGTACTGCGCCGCTGACAGTGGATACAGCGCGAGCTTGATCAACACCACCAGCAGTACGATCGCCCAACCCCAGTTGTGGGTCAGCTTGTGCAACTGAGTCAGCAGCCAGTGGATCGGCTTGGACAGCACGGTGAACATCCCGTAATCCAGCGCCAACTCCAGACCTGGGGCAATGCTGGTCAATTGCTCGGCCAGTTTCGGACCGACCCACAACGTGGCATCGCTGGTGTAGCGCTGACCGGGCGCCAGGGTGATTTGCGGGCCACGCGCCTCGACCCGGTGGACGCTGCCATCCACGCCCAGCGAGAACAGCGCAGCCTGGTCCTTCTGTGGCACCCATGCCGTCAGGAAGTAGTGCTGTGACAGCGCCACCCACCCTCCGCTGACCTCCTGGTCAAGCGGGCCGTCGTCGGCGAATTTCGGGTATTTGCGCTTCTTGTACTTGTCTTCCGGGCTATACCAGGCCGCGCCGCTCAGACTGAAGGCCTCCGGATTGGTGAACCCACCCTTGGCCGGCGGCGGGTTGCGCAGCAATTGCCGGTACACCATGCCTGACCACGCTGTCGCACCCTGGTTGAGTACCTCGTCGTGCACGCGCACCGCATAGCTGCCACGGACAAGTGTGTAGGTGCGGCGCAACTGCAAGCCGTCTGCTGCCTGGGCAATGAAGCTGGCGCTGATCGCGCGGGCACCAGACGCAAGGCGCAGGTCACGCCTGGCCGACGCCGGCTGGAATACCAGATCCACCCCGTCTGCGCCAAGCCATCCGCTGCGGGCGACAAAGAAGTGGGCGGCTTCGGTGTTGAACAGCTGCACCGGCTCACTCCCGGCCTTGCGGTCTTGCGGGTACTTCAGCAGCTTTGCGCCGGTGATGCTGCGGCCGTCCAGCGCCAGCGACAGGACGTCGTTGCGCAGCGTGACCGTGGGCGCATCGCCCACCGCAGTGGCCACCTGCGAGATCGGCGCCGCACCGGGCACGCTTGCGGTCGGCACCTGGGCGCCGCCAGTCGACAGGCCCATCGTCGGGGTGGACGGCGCCGCCGTGGTTGCGGTTGTTGCGGACGAGGGCGCGGCGGGCGCGGGCTGCTGCTCCTTGTTCCATTCCATCCACAACAGGGCCGCCACCATCAACCAGGCGAATAACAGGAACGTGCGGGTCTGGGTCATCGGGCAAACAGGCTCGGCCGGCGCGGAAACAACGCGGCGCTATCAGGGAAGGGGAGGAGGAGTCGCGGACGGCATTGTGCCGGCCAAGGGCGTAGCGGGCAACGCACCGGCCCGTTGCAGCAGGCGCAGGAAGCCTGCACGCAGGGTGGCATTGTCGGCCTTGGCAGAGGGCCCACGCGCGACCACCACATAGGCGCCTGGCTGCAAGCGCACCCGTGCATGCCGAAAGGCGTCGCGCAGCACGCGTTTGATACGGTTGCGGCCGACGGCGTGCGGATCGACCTTGCGCGAGACCGCCAATCCCAGCCGGGGCGGCGCCTCATCTGCGCGCAGGTGCAGGCTGAACAGGGGATCTGCGGTGCGCTGGTTGTCGGCGAACACGCGATCGAATTCAGCCTTTGCGCGTACCCGGGCCAAACGCGGAAAGCCAGCGGGAGCTGGCTGGTCGGGTGGCTTGGATGCAATCACGCGAACGTCCGGCAGCATGGCCGGACCGGGTCAGACCGTCAGGCGACGGCGACCCTTCGCACGACGGCGGGCCAGGATCTTGCGACCGTCAGCGGTCGCCATGCGGGCGCGGAAGCCGTGGTCGCGCTTGCGCTTCAAATTGCTGGGTTGGTAGGTGCGCTTGGTCGCCATGGCGGGTCTGCGTAATTTTCAGCGGGAAAGACTCGCAAGAATAGCCCGGCTACTTGCGATGCGCAAGGCCAGTCAGTCATCGGCGCCCGTGCAATGCGTCCCAGGCAGCGGTAGCCGACCCGCAGGGGCGGTGGTACGCTGCGTACTCTCCCGATTTATCCACAGGCGGCCGACTCGGCGCCCGCCCGGTCGTCTTGGTCGTTGTCGGCCTTGGTCTTTAGAGAGGTCACTCAACAGTATGGATGTCTGGCCGCTCTGCCTGCAGCGCCTGGAAGCAGAACTGCCGCAAGAAGACGTGCAGACCTGGTTACGGCCGCTGCAGGCGGACCGACGCGACCAGGCGCTGGTGTTGTATGCGCCCAATCCCTACGTGCTTGCGGAAGTGCGAAGCCGCTACCTGCCGCGGATTCGCGAGCTTGCGGCGCATTTCGGCGGACAGGGCGAGGTCAGCCTCGACATCGGCACCTTGCGTCGTGCCGTTGCACCCGCTGCAGTGGCCAGCGAGGCGCCAGTCCTGCCGGTCCAACCCTTCCACGGCAACCTCGACAACCATTACAGCTTCGATAATTTCGTCGAGGGACGCAGTAACCAGCTCGGCCGCGCCGCGGCCTGGCAGGTCGCACTCAAGCCCGGCGACCGAGCCCACAACCCCCTGCTGCTCTATGGCGGCACTGGACTGGGCAAGACCCACCTGATGATGGCGGCGGGCAACCAGATGCGCGCGCTCAACCCAGCTGCGCGGGTCATGTACCTGCGTTCCGAGCAGTTTATGAACGCCTTCACCAAGGCGCTGTACGACAAGAGCAGTGGCGGGATGGATGCGTTCAAACGGCAGTTCCAGGGGATCGACGCCCTGCTGATCGACGATATCCAGTTCTTCGCCGGCAAGGACCGCACCCAGGAGGAGTTTTTCCACACCTTCAACGCGCTGTTTGACGGCCGCCAGCAGATCATCCTGACCTGCGACCGCTATCCGCGTGAAGTCGAGGGCCTCGAGCCTCGGCTGAAATCGCGGCTTGGCTGGGGGCTGTCGGTGGCGATCGACCCACCGGATTTTGAAACCCGCGCGCAGATCGTGCTAGCCAAGGCCAGTGAACGCGGGGTCGAGATCCCGACCGAAGTTGCCCAACTGATCGCAAAGAAGATGCGCAGCAACGTGCGCGAACTTGAGGGCGCGATCAACAAGTTGATCGCCGAAGCCGGCATGGCCGGGCGCAGCGTCACCCTGGAATTCGCCCAGGAAAGCCTGCGAGATCTGCTGCGCGCGCAGCAGCAGGCC
>JBBSTP010000180.1:0-4475 GCA_038235795.1 Lysobacterales bacterium
CCGCGCAGAAGAACACCGAGGAACGCGACGCGCTGATCGCGATGGAAGGCAAGCTCAAGGGCCACGACATCGTGGTATCCGCGTTCGATTTCGCCTTCATGGGCGGGTCGATGGGCTCGGTGGTCGGCGAGCGCTTCACCCTGGCCGCCGAACGCGCCCTGGCATTGGGCTGTCCGTTCGTGAACTTCTCCGCCAGCGGCGGCGCGCGCATGCAGGAAAGCCTGTTCTCGTTGATGCAGATGGCCAAGACCTCGGCCGCGCTGGGGCGCCTGCGCGCTGCTGGCTTGCCTTATATCTCGGTGCTCACCAACCCGACCACCGGCGGCGTGTCGGCCAGCTTCGCGATGCTGGGCGACATTAACCTCGCCGAGCCCGAGGCATTGATCGGTTTCGCCGGCCAACGGGTGATCGAACAGACCGTGCGCGAGACGCTGCCGGAAGGCTTCCAGCGCAGCGAGTTCCTGCTCAAACACGGCACCGTCGACCAGATCGTGGACCGCCGCGAGATGCGCGAGCGACTGGCGCACCTGCTGGCCATGCTGATGAAGCGGCCGGCGCCATTGGACGACGCGGAGGCCGCATGAGTCGACGTTATTTCGGAACTGACGGTATCCGTGGCCGGGTCGGCGAGGGCGCCATCTCGGCCGATTTCATGCTGCGCCTGGGCAATGCCTATGGTTACGCGTTGACCGCCGCTGCACGCGACGAAGATCGCATCTGGCGCAAGCCAGTGGTGCTGATCGGCAAGGACACGCGCATCTCCAACTACATGTTCGAATCCGCGCTGGAAGCCGGGCTGGTCGCCGCTGGCGTGGACGTGCAGTTGATGGGGCCGATGCCAACGCCTGCAGTGGCGCACCTTACCCGTTCAATGCGCGCCGATGGCGGCATCGTGATTTCCGCCTCGCACAACCCGCACCACGACAACGGCATCAAGTTCTTTTCGGCGATGGGCGAGAAGCTCGACGATGCCACGGAGCTGGCCATCGAGACAGCGCTGGACCAGCCATTCAGCACCGTGCCCTCAGAGCAGCTGGGCAAGGCGGTGCGCACCCGCGACACCATCGGCCGCTATGTGGAGGCCTGCAAGAATTCCGTGCCCAAGGGCTTCAACCTGGGCGGCATGCGCATCGTGGTGGATTGCGCCAATGGCGCGACCTACCAGCTTGGACCGCTGGTGCTGCGCGAACTTGGCGCGCGGGTCGAGGCGATCGGCGTCGAGCCCAATGGCCTGAACATCAATGACGGTGTCGGTTCCACCCATCCGCAGCTGCTGGCGGCGCGTGTGCGCGAGACCCGCGCCGACCTCGGCATTGCCTTTGATGGTGATGGCGACCGCGTGCTGTTCGTCGATGCCGAAGGCAATGTCCGGGACGGCGATGACCTGCTGTACGTGCTGGCCTGCGACTGGCAGGACACTGCGCGCCTGCGCGGCCCGGTGGTCGGCACCCTGATGAGCAATTACGGCTTCGAGCGCGCGCTGGGCGATCGCGGCATCGGCTTCCTGCGCGCGAAGGTTGGGGATCGCTTCGTCCACCAGCAGTTGCTGGCCCATGGCGGCGTGCTCGGCGGTGAAGCCTCCGGGCACCTGCTGTGCCTGGACCGCACCAGCACCGGCGACGGCATCGTCAGCGCGCTGCAGGTGCTGGAGGTGCTGCAACGACGCGAGATCGGGCTTGCCGAGGCATTGCATGGCCTGCACAAGGTTCCGCAGAGAACCGTCAATGTGCGCTATGTCGGGACGGGCAAGCCGGCGGAGGCCCCCAGCGTGCAAGCTGCGCTTGCCCAAGCGCAGGCGCGCGTGGAAGGCCGGGGCCGCGCGTTTCTGCGCGCGTCCGGTACCGAACCGGTGGTGCGGGTGACGGTGGAAGCCGATGATGCCGCATTGGTCGACGCTACCCTGGAAACACTGTCCCAAGCCGTGCGCGACGCAACAGCCTGACCGAGATCAAATCCATCCCTTCGCGTTGGATGCACACTCCACGCACCAGATGCAGACGATGACGCCATGAGCAATCAGAACACGCCATCCCGAATTCCCACCCTCGATATCCGACGTTTCACCGATCCGAGCAGCAGCGAGGATCGGCTGGCCTTCATCGTAGAGCTCGGCTCGGCCTATCGTGAGTGGGGGTTTGCCGGCATCCGCAACCATGGCATCCCGCAGGCGCAGATCGACCAGGCGTACCGGACCTTCGAGCTCTTCTTCGCGCTGCCTGAACCGGTCAAGCGCAAATACCACGTGGAAGGCGGCGGCGGCGCGCGCGGTTACACGCAGTTCGGCGTGGAAACCGCCAAGGGCGCCACGTATTCGGACCTCAAGGAGTTCTGGCACATCGGCCGCGAGATCCCGCGCGATTCAAAGTATGCAGCCGACATGCCGGAGAACCTGTGGCCCAGCGAAGTTCCAGGCTTCAGGCAGGTCGGCTACGGCTTGTATGAGTCGCTGGACGCATTGGGCTCACAGGTACTGTCGGCGCTGGCCTTGCATATCGGGCTGGCTGCGGACTATTTCGCCGACAAGACCGATCTCGGCAATTCGATCCTGCGCCCGATCCATTATCCCCCGATCACCGCCAACGACATCCCCAATGTCCGTGCCGGCGCGCATGAAGACATCAACCTGATCACCCTGCTGGTTGGCGCCAGTGCCGCGGGGCTGGAAGTGCTGTCGCAGAAAGGTGAGTGGGTCCCGTTTACCTCCGAGGCCGACACGATCGTGGTGAACATCGGCGACATGCTGCAACGCCTGACCAACCATGTGTATCCGTCGACCACGCACCGCGTCGTCAATCCGCCGGGGGAAAAGGCCCGCCAGCCGCGCTATTCCACGCCGTTCTTCCTGCACCCAAACCCGGATTTCCTGATTGACGTGCTGCCGTCCACGATCAGCGCGGACAACCCCAGCCGTTACCCGGAGCCGATCACCGCACAGGACTACCTGGAAGAGCGGTTGCGCGAGATCAAGCTGAAGTAATCCCCGGCGAGGCGCTCATGCGCCCATCCAGAGGAACACCGCGGCGATGCGCTGGTGGGGCCGGCGGTGCCAAGGCTTGCTAAACTTCGATGCTCGCAAGCATCGGAAGCCGCCATGCGCCAGAAGATCGTCGCCGGAAACTGGAAACAGCACGGCGATCGCGTGTTCGCCAGGATGCTGGTCGATGCCATCATCGCCACGCCGGCGCCACCCGGAGTGGAGCGGGTCATCCTGCCACCATTGCCGTACCTGACCGAGTTGATCGATCGCTGCGACGCCTGCGGGCTGAAGTTCGGCGCACAGGACGTCAGCGCCAACGCCCAGGGCGCCTATACCGGTGAGGTGTCTGCCTCGATGCTGGAGGATATCGGCGCTTGCTACGGATTGGTCGGGCATTCCGAGCGCCGCCAGTACCACCATGAGAGCAACGAATTGGTCGCGGCGAAGTTCGTGGCGGCCAAGAATGCGAGCCTGATTCCGATCCTGTGCGTTGGCGAATCCTTGCGCGAACGCGAGGCAGGGCAGACCGAGTGGCGGATCGAGCAGCAATTGCAGGCCGTGTTCCGCTTAGCCGGTGCCCAGGCGTTCGCCCATGCCGTGATCGCCTATGAGCCGCTGTGGGCAATCGGGACCGGTCGCACGGCAACGCCCGAGCAGGCCCAGGCAACGCATGCCTTCATCCGTGGCGAGATCGCCGCGCGCGATGCTACAATTGCGGAGTCACTGCCGATCCTGTACGGCGGCAGCGTCAAGCCCGACAATGCCGTCCACCTGTTTTCGCAGGCCGATGTCGATGGCGGGCTCATCGGCGGGGCCTCGCTGGTCGCCGCCGACTTCTTGGCGATCGTGGCTGCCGCGGCGGCCTGACCCAGTCCTCATTCGCTTCATCCGAACGGAACCACGCGCCATGCTGTTGCAACTCGTCACTGTGCTCTATGTCCTGTTAGCGGTCTCCATGATCGGCTTGATCCTGATGCAGCGCGGCGCCGGCGCGCAGGCAGGTTCGGGATTCGGCGGGGGTGCCTCGGCCACCGTGTTCGGTTCGCAGGGCTCGTCCAACTTCCTGACCAAAAGCACGAAGTGGCTTGGCGTGCTGTTTTTCGTCATCAGCATGGGCATGGCGTACGACGCCAGCAAGAGCGCGCGCCAGGACAACGTTCCGGTAGCGGCCGACCTTGGCGTCATGGGCCAGCAGGCTCCCGTCCAGAAAGCCCCTGCCGGCGCGAAAGTCCCCACCGCACAGGTGCCTGTCACGCCCGTGCCGCAACCGGCTGTGCCGGTGCGCGTGCCGCAATACCCGGCACCGGCTGAATCAACACCAGCTCCGGCGCGGCAGGCGCCAGCGCCCGCACCGGCGCAGGGCCAGTAATCGGTTTTACAATATTCTGCGGCGCAGGCCGTACTCGTTTGTTTGCCCAGGTGGCGGAATTGGTAGACGCACTACCTTGAGGTGGTAGCGATTTAGGTCGTAGGGGTTCGAGTCCCCTCTTGGGCACCA
>JBBSTP010000181.1:0-4454 GCA_038235795.1 Lysobacterales bacterium
GATTCCCGACTTCATCGAGCGCAAGCATGGCCGCGCCGAGGTCAGGTTTCCGCACGCGCTGCTGGCGCCTGTACTTGCACCGACCTACGGCGTCATCGTTTATCAGGAGCAGGTGATGCAGACCGCGCAGATCCTGGCCGGCTATTCACTTGGCGGCGCCGATCTGCTGCGTCGCGCAATGGGCAAGAAGGACGTCGCCAAGATGGCGCAGGAACGCGCGAAGTTTGAAGCCGGGGCGCAACAGCAGCACGACATCGCGGCCAAGATCGCAGGCCCGATCTTCGATCTCCTGGAGAAGTTTGCCGGTTACGGCTTCAACAAATCGCACGCAGCGGCGTACGCACTGGTCGCATACCAGACCGCGTGGCTGAAGACGCATTACCCGGCCGAGTTCATGGCCGCGGTGTTGTCCTCGGACATGGACAACACCGACAAGGTGGTCGGCTTCCTTGACGAAGCGCGCACGCTGGGTCTGGCGGTGCTGCCGCCGGACGTGAACTCATCGACCTATATGTTCGAAGCCACGGACCCGCGCACCATTCGCTATGGCCTGGGCGCGGTGAAGGGCGTCGGCCGTGGCGCCTGCGAGGCGATTGCCGCCGGGCGACATCCAGAGAAGGACGAGTGCCGCGGGAGGCAGGATGCCGGGAGTGGCCGCGAAACCGGGGCTGCCTACATCGACCTGCTGGATTTCTGCAGGCGCGTGGAGGCAGGCGGGCTCAACAAGCGCGCGCTGGAAGCATTGGCCTTGGCCGGCGCGATGGACGCACTGGCACGCAACCGTGCGTCGCTGATGTTGCAATTGCCGGAAGCGCTCAAGGCCAGCGAGCAACTCGCGCGCGAACGCGACGCCGGCCAGGATTCGCTGTTCGGCGGATCCGCTGCATCCGCCGATGGGCCAGCGCTACGCATCGACCTGCCCGAAGCCGACGAGTGGCCGCTGGCACAGCTCCTGCAGGGGGAGCGCGACACCTTGGGGCACTACCTCAGCGGGCATCCAATGGATCCGCACCGCGAGGAGCTGCTGCGCCTGGTCGGCAACGATCTTGGACAGCTGGATGCGATCTGGGGCGGGCGCCCGCCCGAAGCACGCAGCGGTTGGCGTCAGGAAATGTCGGTCGTGCTGGCGGGCCAAGTGATCGGCATGCGCAAGCGCGGCGACAGCCAGGCCTTCGTCCACTTGGAAGATGGCCGTGGCCGCATCGAATGCGCGTTCTTCGGCGAGCAGTGGCAGGAGTTTGGGCCACTGCTGACCCGCGACCGCCTGCTGGTGGTCGAAGGCGCGCTGCGCGAGGACGACTTCAGCGGCGGCTTTTCGCTCAAGGCCAAGCGCGCCTGGGATTTCACCCAATTGTGCAGCCAGCAGGCGCAACGGCTGTCGATCCGTCTGGACCTGCGCACGCCGGGTGCGTTGCAGCAGTTCGAGAAGCTGCTGCAGACGCATGCGGGCACGACCCCGATCCTGATCGAGGCGACTACCAACACCGGCATCGGACGACTGTCGATCAACGGGGGTCGCGGGCTGCGCGTGGATGCCGCATTGCCCGGCCTGTTGCGCAGCCTGCCCGGTGTACAGGCGGTCAACCTTCACCTGGGCAAGCCGTGGACGCACTGAGGGCGTGCGTGTCGCCATGCGACTACGCGCCGGTAAGGCGGCCGACGCTGGGCTAGACTCTCACCGATGAATCCGAACTACCTCGATTTCGAACAACCCATCGCCGACCTGGAGACCAAGATCCAGGAGCTGCGGCATGCCAGCAACGGCCCGGCGGTCAACATCGATACCGAAGTGCATGCGTTGCAGGACAAGTTGCGCAGGCGCACCGCGACCATTTTCCGCGACCTCACCCCGTGGCAGGTCTCGCAGCTGTCGCGGCATCCGTCGCGGCCGTACACGCTGGATTACCTGCGGGTGATCTGCGATGAATTCCAGGAACTGGCCGGCGATCGCGCCTTCGCCGACGACAACGCGATTGTTGGTGGCCTGGCACGCATCGACGGGCGCAGCGTGGTCGTCGTCGGCCACGAGAAAGGCCGCGACAGCAAGTCCAAGGTCCGTCGCAATTTCGGCATGCCCAAGCCCGAGGGCTATCGCAAGGCGCTGCGGCTGATGCACATGGCCGAACGCTTCGGCCTGCCGCTGCTGACCTTCATCGACACCATGGGCGCCTGGCCCGGCATCGATGCCGAGGAACGCGGCCAGTCGGAAGCCATCGCCCGCAACCTGCTGGAAATGGCCGAGCTGCGCGTGCCGATCATCTGCACCGTGATCGGCGAAGGCGGCAGTGGCGGCGCGCTGGCGATCGGTGTTGGCGACATCACCAACATGCTCGAATACAGCACCTACTCCGTGATCACCCCGGAAGGCTGCGCCTCGATCCTGTGGCGCGATGCGGCCAAGGCCAAGGACGCCGCCGAGCAGATGGGCATCACCTCCAGGCGCCTGCTGGAATTCGGCCTGATCGACAAAGTGGTGCGCGAACCCACCGGCGGTGCGCATCGTAATCCGGTACAAATGGCCAAGCGACTCAAGGCCGTATTACTGAACGAACTCGACACGCTGCAGGACATACCCGTCGAGGAACTCCTGGAACGCCGCTACCGCCGCCTGCGCAGCTACGGCGCCTACGAAGCCGCCTGAGCCGCGCATGCGCGCGTTGCCTGACCTGGTGATGTGCAACGAAGGCCGAGCACTGCTGATCGGCTACAGCGGCGGGCTGGACTCCACCGTCCTGCTACACACGTTGGTGGCCCGCAACCCAGACCGGGTGCGTGCCTTGCACGTGCACCACGGCCTGCATGAGGATGCCGATGCCTGGGCCGCGCATTGCCAACGCAGTTGCGATGCTCTCGGAATCGAATTGTTGTTGGAACGCGTCCACGTCGAGAATTCCGGCCTTGGCCGCGAAGGCGCCGCGCGCGCGGCGCGGCATGCCGCGTTCGCGCGCGTGCTGCACGACGGCGAAGTATTGGCGCTGGCCCACCACCGCGGCGACCAGGCCGAGACCTTCCTGCTGCGTGCGTTGCGCGGATCGGGCGTGGACGGCCTGGCGGCGATGCGGCCTTGGCGCGCCTATGCACGCGGCTGGCTATGGCGTCCGCTGCTCAACACGTCCCGCGAGACGATGCTCGAGTACGCACGCGGGCATGGCCTGTCGTGGATCGAAGACCCGAGCAACGACGACGCCAGCCTGGATCGCAACTTCCTGCGCACGCAGGTGATGCCGCTGTTGCTCATGCGTTGGCCACATGCTGATGCTGCATTTACGCGTAGCGCCACGTTGAGCGCCGAGGCCACCGAGCTGCTGGACGCAGGCGACCAGATTGCACTTGCCAGCGCGCGCAACTACGAGGGCACGTTGGCCGGCGAAACATTGCAGGCCTTGCCCGCAGCGCGGCGTGCGCGCGTGTTGCGCCGCTGGGTCATCCAGCGCGGGCTGTCGCCACTGCCTGCCAACGGCATCGCCCATATCGAGCGCGACCTGCTCGGCGCACGTGCCGATGGCGAAGCCCGTTTCGAATGGGCCGGCGCATGTATCCAGCATTGGCGAGGACGCCTGCATGCGCAGCCGGTTGCGGTGGCACTGCCGCCAGATTGGTCGCAGGCGTGGGACGGCAATGAAATCCTGCAGCTTCCTACCGGCGCCACACTCGAACTGATCGGCGCTGCGTGCCTGGACGCGCCGCTGCGCGTGCATGCCCGGCAAGGTGGCGAACGCATCCTGCTGCCGCGCCGCACGCACCATCACACCCTGAGGCATGTGCTACAGGATCACGGGATTCCTCCGTGGCGCCGGATCGGAATGCCTTTGCTGTCCGATGCGAACGACCTGTTGCACGCCGCCGGCGACAGCATTCTCTCGGCCTCGTTCGAAACGTGGCTACAAGCCCACGGCGCCCGGCTGGAGTGGCGCGACGCGGTGATCGCGTAAACTGCGCGTATGCCACGCAAATCTCCCGCTGCCACTGAATCCTCGCCCGTCGCCGAGTTCGAGACATCGATGCACGCGCTCGAGGAACTCGTCGGCAAGATGGAGGACGGCGAAATGTCCCTGGAGGACTCGCTGGCTGCCTACGAGCGTGGCGTCGGCCTGTATCGCAGCTGCCAGCAGGCGCTGGAGCATGCTGAACTGCGGGTACGCGTGCTCAGTGATCCGGCAAACCCCGACCAGGCCAAGCCGTTCGACACCAGCGACGATGCCTGACAGTGCATTCGCAGCCTGGCGCTCGCGCGTCGAGGCCGCTCTCGACCACGCCCTGCCGCCGCCCGACCACGCGCCGCGTCGCCTGCACGCGGCCATGCGCCACGCCGTGCTCAACGGCGGCAAGCGCATGCGTCCGCTGCTGGTCTACGCCAGCGGCATTGCGATGGGCGCTGGCGAGGAAGTCCTCGATTCCGCCGCCGTCGCGGTCGAATTGATCCACTGCTACTCACTGGTGCATGACGACCTGCC
>JBBSTP010000182.1:0-4424 GCA_038235795.1 Lysobacterales bacterium
AACAGGATGAAGTTGAGTGCGGCCGGCGACAGCTCGAACAGCGGCGACATCCGCGCCACCATGAAGATGCCGGCGGTGACCATGGTCGCGGCGTGGATCAGCGCCGAGATCGGCGTCGGGCCTTCCATCGAGTCCGGCAGCCACACGTGCAACGGGACCTGCGCGGATTTGCCCATCGCACCGATGAACAGGCAGATGCAGATGATCGTCGGCACCGACCACTCACGGCCAGCGAAGATCGTGAGGGTGGTGTCGCGGATGGTCGGCGCATTCGCGAATGCCGTCGCGTAGTCCAAGGTGCCGATCCAGTACAGCACCCCGGCGATCCCCAGCAGGAAGCCGAAGTCGCCGACGCGGTTGACCAGGAAGGCCTTCATGTTGGCGAAGATCGCGCTGGGCTTCCTGTACCAGAACCCGATCAGCAGGTAGGACACCAGGCCCACTGCTTCCCAGCCGAAGAACAGCTGCAGGAAATTGTTGCTCATCACCAGGGTCAGCATGCTGAAGGTGAAAAGCGAGATATAGCTGAAGAAGCGCTGGTAGCCGTCGTCTTCGGCCATGTAGCCAACGGAGTAGATGTGCACCAGCAGCGAGACGAAGGTGACCACCACCATCATCATCGCGGCCAGCTTGTCGACCATGAAACCGACATGCGCCGACAGCTCGCCGACCCGGAACCAGGTGTAGAGGTTCTCGTTGAACGGCGACGCGCCCTGCAGCAACTGCCACAGCACCCAGCACGACAACGCGCAACTGGCCGCGACGCAAATAATCGTCACGCTGTGCGCGCCGACCTTGCCGATGCGGCGGCCGAATAACCCCGCAAGCACCGCGCCCAGCAAGGGCAGCAGCACGACCAGCAGTAAATATGTCTTCGAGATTTCCATTATTCGTTTATTTTGCCAACTGCTGAATGTTCAGGTTTCACCATTGCCATCCTTGGCGATATCACATGGGCTATCGGTAGCCCTGCTCGGACACCCTGTCCAGGCGTTCGCGGAAGCGCGAGCCAATGGCTCGCAAGCGTGCTTCCACTCACCCTTTCAACGTATCGATGTCGGCCACGTCAATCGTGCCGCGGTTGCGGAACAGCGTGACCAGGATCGCCAGGCCGATCGCCGCTTCGGCCGCAGCCACGGTCAGGATGAAGAACACGAACACCTGGCCGGCGGGATCGCCCATCGAGCGCGAGAATCCGACGAAGTTGATGTTGACCGCAAGCAGCATGAGCTCGATCGACATCAGCAACATGATCACGTTCTTGCGATTGAGGAAGATGCCCGCCACGCTGATGCTGAACAACACCGCGCCCAACGTAAGGAAATGGCCCAAGCTCAGTCCCGACAGCAGCGTGTTCATGGCGAGGCTTCCTGCGCGGCGTCCGGCGCTACTGGAGGCGCCGGGCGTCCGCGGTCCCGTACTTCGGCAGGCATGCTGATCATGCGCAGGCGATCGGAGGCCTTGACCCGTGATTGCGCGGCCGGATCCTGGTGACGCGCGCCAGGGCGACGGCGCAAGGTCAACATGACGGCCGCCACCACCGCCACCGTCAGGATCACCGCGGCGACCTCGAACGGCAGCATGAATTCGGTGAACAGGGCGCGCGCGAGCCACGTGGTGTTTGGCACGTCGGTGGCGACCGCGGCGTTGTCGGCCAGCGGCACCTGGCTCAGCGCGCGCACGCCAATCAGGGTCAGCATCTGCGCCAGCATCACCACGGCCACGATCAGCCCGATCGGCAGGTAGCGCACATAGCCCTCGCGCAATGCGGCCAAGTCCACGTCCAGCATCATCACGACGAACAGGAACAGCACCATCACCGCGCCCACATAGACCAGCACCAGCGCGATGCCGAGGAACTCGGCGCCGCCGATGATCCACGTACAGGCCACTGAGAAGAAGGTCAGCACCAGCCACAGCGCAGCATGCACCGGGTTGCGCGCGGTAATGGTGGCAAGCGCCGCGCCGGCGGCGGTGGCCGCAAAGCAAAGGAACGCCAGCGTGGTGAAATCAAATTGCATGCGCATCTCTCAATGGAACGTGCTCAATAGAACGTACTCAACGGAATGGGGCATCGGCTGCGCGACGCTCGGCGATTTCCGCCTCCAGGCGGTCACCGATGGCCAGCAGCTGCGACTTGGTCACGATGTTCTGGCCACGCCGGTCGAAATGGTATTCGTGGATATGCGTTTCGACGATGGAATCGACCGGGCAGGATTCCTCGCAGAACCCGCAGTAGATGCACTTGAACAGGTCGATGTCATAGCGCGTGGTGCGGCGGGTGCCGTCCGCGCGCTGCTCGGAATCGATGGTGATCGCCAGCGCCGGACATACCGCTTCGCACAACTTGCAGGCGATGCAGCGCTCTTCCCCGTTCGGGTACCGACGCAGCGCGTGCACGCCGCGGAAGCGTGGCGACTGCGGTATTTTCTCCATCGGGTACATCAGCGTGTACTTCGGCTTGAAGAGGTATTTCAGGGTCAAGCCAAGGCCTTGGAAAAGTTCCAGCAGCAGCAGGCTCTTGAAGTAATGGACGATCTTGTTCATGCCGACCTCACTGCCCCGCCTGGAAGACGTCGAAGAACACCATCAGCGCGGTCAGGAAGATCCACCCGATGGTGATCGGGATGAACACCTTCCAGCCCAGCCGCATGATCTGGTCGTAGCGATAGCGTGGGAACGTGGCGCGAAACCAGATGAAGCAACTGGCGAAGAAAAACACCTTGGCCAGCAACCACCACCAGCCATTGCCCAATACCAGCGACAGCACCGGCACATCGGGGATCCACGAGGCCGGGATCGGCGACAGCCAACCGCCCAGAAAGAAGATCGCGGTCAGGAAACTGACCAGGATCATGTTGGCGTATTCGGACAGAAAGAACAGTGCGAACTGCGAGCCCGAGTACTCGACCATGTGCCCGGCAACGATTTCCGACTCGCCCTCGACCACATCGAACGGCGCGCGGTTGGTCTCAGCCACGCCGGACACGAAATACACCACGAACAGCGGCGCCAGCGGCACCCAGAACCATTCCAGAAAGCCAGCGTCGCCGGACTGCGCCATCACGATTTCGGTCAGGTTCAAGCTGCCGGCAGCGATCAGCACGCCGACCAGCGCGAATCCCATCGCGATCTCGTAGCTGACCACCTGCGCGGCGGCGCGCATCGCGCCGAGGAAGGCGTATTTCGAGTTGGATGCCCAGCCCGCCAGGATCACGCCGTACACGCCCAGCGACGTCATCGCCAACAGGTAAAGCAGGCCGGCATTGGCGTTCGACAGCACGACCTGTGCATCGAACGGCACCACTGCCCACGCGGCGAACGCCGGCACCAGTGCAAGCAGCGGCGCTAGGCGGAACAACACGGGCTGCGCCGCGGTCGGCTGCAGCACCTCCTTGAACAGCAATTTGAAGACGTCGGCGAAGGTCTGCAGGATGCCCATGCCGATATACATCGGCCCATGCCTGACATGCATCCAGCCAATCAGCTTGCGCTCCCAATACACATAGAACGCGACCGCAAGGATCAGCGGGACCGCGATCAGCAACACCTTGAGCACGATCCATGCCAGCAAACCGACAACGCCGAGCGACAGCAGGAAGTCGCGGAACGGATCCACGACATGCAGCATCAGCGGATTGACGGGCGCGATCATACGGGGCTGACCTCCGTCCTGGCGGACGCCACCAGAGGCGCGGTGGCGCCATGACCGGATTCGAGCCACACGCTTCCTTGCGCAACCCCGGCATCCAGCACAACCTGCAGCGTCGCACTGCCCACGTCGGTTGCGAATTTCGCCATCGCGCCGACGTAGATGCCGGCATTCGCCGCATCCACCGGATTCATGACCGCGCGCGGACCAACATTGAGCGGGTGAGCCTGCAGTGCCTCGGCGCGACGGGTCACGCCGTCGACACGGTAGATCGCCTGCGTCACCGCCATCTCCAGGCCCGGGCCAGAAGCGGCCACGACTTGGCCCTTGCTGGCCTGCACGTCATCGTTGGGTGCCATGCCTGCGCGCAGGCCGTCGATGTCGGTGAATTCGAATCCGGGCAGTGCAAGCACTTCGGCCAGTGCGCGCAGCACGCGCCAACCGGGACGCGCCTGGCCCGGCGGCTTGCCGGCTGCGCTGGTGCGCTGGTCGACGCCATCGAGGTTGGTCAGGGTCGCCTCGATTTCCGGCAACGCGGCAATCGGCAGGATCACATCGGCCACCGCACCCGTCGACGTGCAGGCGAACTGGCTGAACGCCACCACCTGCGCGTCGCCGAGTGCCTTCAGCGCCGAACGCTGATCGGCGAAATCCAGTCCCGGTTCAATGCCATGTATCAAATAGGCTGATCGCGGCTCGCGCAGCATCAACTGTGCATCCCGCGACGCCGGTAGCACGCCATGCCGCGACAACCCCAGTGCATTCGCGCCTT